>JBFWMP010000258.1:0-2506 GCA_050251575.1 Clostridia bacterium | reverse complement strand
CACTCCCCACTAAACAGTAACACCTTCACATTTGCTTGCATAGTATATAGTGCAGTACATTTTATATTAAGCCAGCAGACGCATGGAGGTGTAGTATATGGATAAGATTGTCATTGCTGGTGGTAATAAACTAGAAGGTGAAATCAAGGTAGATGGTGCGAAAAATGCGGTTCTCCCAATATTAGCTGCTACTATATTAAATGGTGGGAAGAATATCATTCATAATTGCCCAGATTTAAAAGATGTCTTTGCCTCGTTGCAAATTCTTAAATATCTTGGGTGTGAAGTAGAAAAGCAAGGAACTACCATTATTGTTGATTCATCTAATATAAAAGATTACCATATCCCTGAGCAGTTAATGCGGGAAATGCGGTCTTCAGTAATCTTTCTAGGATCAATTATCTCCAGATGTAGAAAAGCTGTTCTCAGTTATCCGGGTGGCTGCGAAATTGGACCAAGGCCTATAGATTTGCATTTGAAGTCCTTAAGACAGTTGGGAGTTAAGACGAATGAGGCTCATGGTTATATATACTGTGATGCTAATAAGATAGAAGCGAATGATATTAATCTCAACTTTCCAAGTGTCGGAGCTACAGAAAATATCATGTTGGCAGCAGTAATGGCTGAAGGCACTACAATTGTAAGAAATGTAGCAAAAGAACCTGAAATACTAGATTTACAAGATTATCTCAATGCAATGGGTGCAAAAATCTCTGGCGCGGGTACAAGCGTAATCAAAATAGAGGGTGTGAGTAGCTTACACGATGTAGAGCATACGGTTATTCCGGATAGGATTGTAGCCTCTACATATTTAGCAGCAGCAGCAATAACCGGAGGGGACATTAAAGTAACCCATGTTAATGCTGAACATATTCAAGCAGTATTGGCTGTCTTAAAAGAATGCGGATGCAAGATTTACATAGAAAGAGAGACTATTTTTCTTTCAAGGACTTCAAGGCTGCAGCCTGTAGATGTAATTCGTACACTGCCTCATCCGGGCTTTCCTACAGACATACAAGCGCCAATGATGGCGGTCTTGACGCTTGCCAATGGAACAAGTATTATTAGTGAAACCATTTTCGAGAATAGATTCAAGCATGTGGAAGAGCTGATGAGAATGGGTGCAGATATTATGGTAGATGGTAGGGTGGCAGTAATCAGAGGAGTTGAGAAGTTAACAGGAGCAGGCGTGAATGCTATGGACCTTAGAGGGGGTGCTGCGTTGATTGTTGCAGGACTAGCAGCAGAAGGTATTACTACTGTGGAAGGTGTTCAACATATTGACAGAGGATATGAAAGAGTTGAAGAAAAACTAAGGATACTTGGGGCAGATATAAAAAGGGTGAATTAGGATGATTGAAAAAAAGTACGGTAGTGGTAATTCTATTACCACTACTCATGATCATAGAAATGTTTCTAAAAAAAAGCGGACAAGCCATTATTTTTTTATTATAGTATTGCTGGTAATGGCTATTGTATTAACATCTTTATTTACACCTCTTTTTAATATTACAAATATTAAGATAGAAGGTATGGAAAAGGTTACACAGCAAGTCATTTTAGATGTTAGTGGAATAGAAAAGGATATGAATATTTTTCACATTAATCTAAATACAGTCAGAAATCATATCGGTGGAATTCCTTATATAGATTCAGTAAAAATAAAAAGAAAGCTGCCTAATACTGTTATTATTACTATTGTAGAAAGAAAACCTGTTGGTTGCATACCTTTTATGGGGTCGTATATTTTTATTGATGCTAAAGGGAATGTGTTAGAAGTAGCATCACAGATAGAGAATCAAGATATTCCAATCATTAATGGTTTGAAATTTAATGAATTTAAAATGGGAGAAAGAATCAAGGTAGATGAAGAAAATAAACTTGATATTATTGTATCATGTGTTAAGGAACTTATTAATAGTAATTTATTGGATAAGACAGGCTTGATTGATGTTCATGATGTTGATAATATACAGCTGAATATAGAGGGTAGAATCGTTGTAAATATGGGAGATGTATCTAGGATGCGTCATAAAATGGAGTTTTTAGTCGCTATACTAAATGAAATTAAATCTGAACAAAAGGGTTTTATAGATCTAAGTGTTGAAAAACCAGTTTTAAGTGTGGAGAATTGATGGAGGGAAAATGATGAAAAGAAATATGGGAGCTCAACTGTCGATAGCTTTTATTTGTGTTATATTAGGGTTTATGATTTCTGTTCAGTTCAAAAGTGTAAAGAGAAATGATTCGCTTGTATCAAAGCAAGCCTTAAGAGCAGATGAATTACAGCTCCAATTGACAACAGAGCGAACTAATAATGAAAAATTATATACTGAGCTATTGCGCTATGAGAAAGACCTTAATGCATTGCGGCAAGCAGCATCAGAAAGTAGTGGTTACTCAAAAGAATTGTTGGAACAGTTAAAACGTGCTGAAATTCTAGCGGGTTTAACGGATGTAGAAGGTAAAGGAGTTATTGTAACTCTTAATGATAGCAAAATATCTA
>JBFWMP010000257.1:0-2535 GCA_050251575.1 Clostridia bacterium | reverse complement strand
TGGAATTGTCAAATTTGGTTGAGTCCTGAAACTCGTATTTTTGGTTATAATATAACTGGCTCTTTTCTATCGGCAGGGTAGGGCAATGCTGGAGAGCAACCCGAGCGGCCGGTAGAGTTCTGCTAAGGATAGCCAGTGGGTTTTGAAATTCCCTTGGCTATTTTCTTTTTATCCTTAGGAGAACCAATGCGATAAACTCCGGGGCGTAGCCCCGCCTTTTACGCAGCTGGTTTCGAGTTTACTTGCTGATAGATTAAACGCTTCATTAAAGGTGGATAACCTCCATTGGTTGTGTAAATTCGCCTTCGATTGTAATAGGCTTCTATGTAGCGAAATACCATACTCTTTACTGTATCCATTCTCAGTGTTTCTGTTTTCACCTTATAGATGAGTTCCTTTTTTAGTGTAGCAAAGAAGGACTCCATCCTGGCGTTATCATAGCATTTTCCAGTATTCGACATGCTCTGTGTTGCGCCATAGCTTGATAATACCTCTCGATAGGCCTTGCTTGTATATTGGCTCCCCCTATCACTATGAAATACCATTCCGTAAGCATGATACTTATTGGCTGCTGCTGTAAACGCTTCTACGCAAAGTTCTGCTCGCATGTGGTCGTCCATTTTTAAACCGACTATGGTTCCGTCAAAACAGTCCAGTATTGCAGATACATAAAGCTTGCCATTAGCTGTTGGAATTTCTGTTATGTCCCCTAGCCACTTCTGATTAGGTGAGGAAGCACTAAAGTTCTGTTGGATGAGGTTTTCACTGGCCTGTGCTGCTAGGTCTGCCTTGGTAAGCCCTTTGGGATGACGCCTTTTCTTGAGCATGAGATGATGCTTTTTGCAAAGCTTAAGGATCACATAATAGCTTCCGGTGTAGTTGTGAAAAAGCTTCAAATCTAAGTAAATTCGATAGGCTCCATAATCACTGTTGTTTGCACGAATCTTACGGATCTTAGCCAAAAGCTCATCATATTTATAGGGGCGATCTTGGAGTCTTAGCCACTTGTAATAGCCGGCTTCACTAACCTTAAGTACCTTACACATTTCTCTAACACTATGCGTGGTGGGTTCTTTTACCTTATGGGCCCTAATAAATTGAAATAATTCTCGTGCGGCTACCTCTTTTGGCTCTCTGCGAAAAAAGCTAAAGCTTTCTTCAAGATATCGTTCGCGGATTCCAGTTCTCTAATTTTCTTTTCCAATGCTCTAACTTCCGTAGTTTTAGGGTCAATGCGTTGATGTCCGCTACCTACAAAAGCTATATTGCCATGTTTCTTGATACTAGCCCGCCACGAAGATAATGTGGTTGTTGGTATTCCCAATTGCTCTGAAGCACTCTTTAATCCTATTTCATTGGACAGTTTGAGGGCCTCTTCTTTAAATTGTTTGTCATAAACTCGCATTCTGGATCCCTTCCTTTATATGGGTATTCTTGCCATAATTACGAGTTTTTTGACTCAACTAAAATGATACTACTCCAGTTGGAAATAATTGCAGAGAGTGGTAAACGACGAGAAACTGATGTGATTGACACTGAAGAACTGCTGCGCATTAAAACAATCCATTCCGTCACCGAAAGCTGAACCATTCAAAATGTGGCTTATAAAAAAACGACAAGGAACTAATTGTATCGAATAAAGCCTTCAAGAGGTCAACGCACTTTTTGAAGGTTTTATTGCTTACAATTTACTTGAACTGTAAAGCAAAGGTAGGTGCCAAATCAACGAAAAAATGGCCTGCCCAGGGGTACTGTTTCAGAATTATACCTTGCCGCCAAGGGGATACCAGAGTGTTACGACATACTTATTATCTCCTCAAGGCACGTGGAGACGGTCGTGAAGCTAGAAAGGTGATAAAAGCAAGTAATATCAATGAATTAAGCCACTGGGTGTGTAGATGACATTCAGTGGCTCTTTGTATGTGGAAACATATCGACTGGCTGAATTGAACAAATCTATATGATAATAATGGCTGATTTGTGTGACTGCTTAATCTGTGAGTCATTATTAGTTTGATTTCTCATGAACTGCCCAGACAGAAGCTGTGTAAAGAGATTATTTCTCAACTGGCTCCGATCCAAATGGGAGAAGCAGAATTTAAGGAGTTCCTTCTAGCAACTAGATAAGGATGGAGGCATTATGGGATGCTGAAGAAATTGAAGTGATGCAAGCGGAAAACAGGATGATGTATACGGAAAATATTTCAAATAATTGTCGAAACTTATTGTGGAAATATTCCCATAAGTGTACAATTCACATAATAATGTTGTTTATATTGTTATTCTTGTGGGAGGTAAGAAAATGTCAACAGTGAATGAATTATTAGATAAAGAAAAGACTGAATTATCAAATTTATTATATGGGGAAGTATTCCTTTTACGAGATCTGTTCAATGGATATGAATGGAACCGGATTTCTCTAAGTGATCGATTGCTCCTTGGCACCTTATTTCTCAACTATATAAAGACAGATGATATAGGGGTTGTACCGATAGAAAAGACTTCATCGGGGCAACAGAGATATATCGTAAATAA
>JBFWMP010000256.1:0-2547 GCA_050251575.1 Clostridia bacterium | reverse complement strand
TCTGGAGACATCCTGATTCCTGTGGATTTTGTGGATTTTCTTCCTGTGAACCGGTACCCGTACCGGGTCTTTTCTTATCACGCTCTCAGTGCCCTAAAAACACGCTTTTTGTGGGAAATGTGACAATTCTTCCTGGTACCGATAATATTCGGGGTGATGAAGGCAAAGGACCTGAGGGACGACATCCCCAGGTTGGTTGAAAGGGAGCTACGCAAAAGACGACTCAAGCATGGGTTGCCAGCGGCTGGATGACCACTGGGCTTCTATGTACAAAAATCAAGAAATTCAGATTGTATAGTCTAACCGGTTGGGAAAGTTGTAATGAGATAAAATATATTCACACACCTCTCGAACAGCCCCTTCACCGCCCTTCAGTTTCGTAATAAATTTTGCAGCTTGCTTTATTTCCTCTGGGGCATTAGGCACGCAACAGCCAAACCCAACATTCTGAATGCATTCAAGGTCATTTATATCATCACCTAGATAGGCTACCTCTGAAAGTGAAATATTATAGCGTTCACACAACTCTTTCAGTATAGGAAATTTGTCTTTTATACCTATATAACATTCTTTGATATTAAGCTTTTTTGCCCTATTCTCAACAATAACAGAATTTTCTCCAGTGATTATTCCAACAATAATTCCTTGTTTCTGGACAAGCGAAATACCCATACCATCTTTGGTATTAAATTTTTTCAACTCTTCTCCGTTATTAGAATAATACATTCCTCCATCAGTTAAACAACCATCACTGTCTGTCACAAACATTTTGATTTGTTTAGTCTCTAGTTTAGGCTGTTTATTTTTCTTCAGAATGGCTTCAATTATTTCCCAATCGCTAGGTTCATCAATCTCGAGATATGTTTCTTCAGGCATTTCTACAACTTGGATTTTCCCAGAAATCCTATTCTTACTGTGCAACAATGATGTTTTCTTTGTTATATAGAAAGCTCCGTTTTCAACTAGAAAACCATCAAAATCTTGGCGTCTAGGACGTGAAAAAGAATCATAATTTACTGGGTAAAACCTCTCTTCTCGCTTTTCCCAAATGAATCTTTTCTGCCGTACAACTGATAACACACTATCAATCCCAGGCTCTCGAAACGCTGAAAACCCTTGTGTTAAATCAGTAGATTGAAGTAAAGGAGAAGTTGCTTGAATCAGACAAATATTCTCAAAATCATATTTTTCTGCAAACTCTAACATAGCACTTTCTGTCGTTGCTGTATCATTTGCAGTCTCGGGAGATCGATCAATAACAACAATCTTACTTGATCCATACGCTTTCACAACTTCTTTGATCTGAGGAGAATCTGTTGATACATATATTGCATCAATATCATTACATTCATTTGCAGCATCAAGAACCCAATAAATTAAAGGACGTGCATTAATCAATTTAATATTTTTTAGAGGGATTGATTTACTGCCCCCTCTAACAGGAATAAAGGCAACATTCATAGCGACACTCCCAATCAATGTTTTCTATATTTAAGTTTGTCACGCTGAATTTGCTCTATTGGTAAGATTTCTTCTCTCTTTGATTGTAGAGCTTTATGAACCGCATTTAAATCCCGCACAAGTCTCCGGACGCCATCAGGTTCTAAAGATGCAGCATGATCAGTTCCTTTCCAAGTCCTATCAAGAGTGTAATGTCGTTCGATTATACTAGCCCCCAACGTATAAGCAGCAATATCAACAGCAATACCAAGATGGTGACCAGAAAAACCTATAGCTTTCACTTTATTTTCATAAAGCTGCTTAAGCCTTGATATTTCTAAAAGGCAAATATCTGAGAAGGGAACAGGATAACCAGAGGTACAACTATAGATGACCAAATCCTGGGAACGTGATTTAGAGATAAAAAGATCAACAATTCTTCCTTCTTCTTCTTTTGTCGTCATACCAAGTGAAACATGAATCTCTCCTAGATAATTATCACATAACCACTCCAACATTTCCCAGTGGGTATTACAGGCAGAGGGAATTTTTATCATCTTCGGATTGAGTGCAGTTATCGATTTTGCTGAGGTTAGATCCCATACTGATGTACTATAGCCAATATTATATTCTTTACACCACTCTATCAATTGCTTATGTTCTTCTATCGAAAACTCTAAAAACTCTCTATGCTCTCCATAAGTTATTCCATAAGAATTTGCAGGGTCCGGATGAGGAGCATTATACTGTTCCTCTGTCAATAACTCTCTATTATTTCGCTTTTGAAACTTTACAATATCAGCTTTACAAAAAAGAGCTGCCGTAGCAATCATCTCTTTGGCAATGTGCATATCACCCTTATGATTGCATCCGATTTCAGCGATTATTACTGGTTTTTTATACATTCTATGCCTTCTTTACTTTAATGAGAGTATTATTTGTCACTTACTGCAATTACTAATTCCTGCCGATTAACATAAAATAAATCTAGCAATATTCATGAGTTAACAATTTGTATTATTTCATTAAAAACTGGGGTTGTTACAATATCTTCTTTTTCGGTGTCTAATTGTCTCTTTCTAAAACCACATTCTTCAAGACCCGTTA
>JBFWMP010000255.1:0-2567 GCA_050251575.1 Clostridia bacterium | reverse complement strand
CTTTCCCAAACGGATAGGAATTCTCTTCAAATATCATCTTTTTAAAGAGTTCATTATGAGTAACAAGGTTGTGGGGCAAGACGGAAAGAATTACTGTTCGAAGTTTATAGATGACTTCATCCGCTCGGGAATGATCTGCTGCGATTTCGGGATTTAGGCGAATAAGAGCATCCTTAACCATTGATTCCACCATCACGTCAGAATGCATCCGGGACAAAGAATCTGCAGGGATGTATTTCCATCCGTTGTTTTTGAGTGTAGAAATAACCATCTGTTCCATCGTATTATCTTCATTGAACATCACCACTCCCCCATAAATATATATCTTTTTCTCACCTTAAATAACTTTAAATATGTATGCTAAAGGAATCATTTAAAACTCTCACTAAAAATCTTATGAAAAACGAATCTCATTAGAAATTTTCACACATTAACTTTTTATATATTCCAGTCAATTCTACGATGATTTGTTCCAATTCAAATTTTAATTTGTCGTTCTGCGTTACAAAGACAGAAAACTGTTCTTGGAGTTCCATTGGTGGTAACGGTATATAGGTTCCTGACAAATAATCAGCCAATTTCAAGTTATGAATCCCCGTTGTCTTGTTCTCATATATACGAGTACCACCACTCCAATAATTTACAAAAAGGAACGTAAATAAAAATTCAGGAAGTAGCTCCACTTCTCGTTTCAACCTTAAGACTGAAGTAAAGTTGTTGAACAAAAACACATTATCCTTTCCATCGTAAAAAACCACCCTACCGACAGGTTTTGTATCAGATCCGCCAGATTTTTCAATCAATATATCACCATATTTTATAAATTTTTGGTTCACTTTTTTATCATCAATTTTCCTCGTAGCCACATCAGAATAATCAATTACACCTTGGTCAGTAAAATTTGTAGTGCGCAGCACCTTGATACCAGTTCCGTCAAGATCCTCTTTGCCCCATTCACCGCTCATTGGTTTCTCAACTACTTTATCAAGAGGAGTTGCTTCCCACCCATAATGCTTAACAGCATTTTCTCCAAACTGCTCAATAAATTGAGATTTGATAAGTTTGTTAGATAGTTGTAAAAGCTTCCGATAAGATTTCTTGGTTTCCTCCATCGCCCAAAGAATTTTTGCCAACTTTCGTTGCTTGTCTAGATTGGGCAATATAAATTCAAGCTCTTTTAAATCTCGCCAGTTTATCGTTGGAGATAAGGACCCTACAGAGATCGCTATTGCTGCATCAAGAAAATAGTCTGAACTAATGAAAAATGGAAAGAAATCCCTATCTATTACCTTTTCGTTCGGTCTCAATACCATCCCATGTGCAGAAAAAATTCCATCAAACGGTGCAATGGCAACTTTTTTCTGGTATGCACGACGTTTTCCAAAGAGAACATCTCCTTTTCTCATGATAAGCTTCTCACCGATTGGAGCGACATCTGAACCATACCTAGTAACCTGTAATCTTCCTGGATCTAGATGTTCAAGCCCTATATATGTGTGCTTATCTGCTTTCTCAGGCTTCTTTTTTTCAGTACTGTTGACAGCAATTTCATCAAAACGATATTTACCCATTACACTGCTCCGATTCTCGAATTAAATCACTAAGTTTAATATATTGACTTCTCATCATTTCAGAGTGTGTACGCCAAGTCTCATAACATTCTTGCAATGATCTTTCATCGGTTTTTTTATCCTGACTATTGGACTTAACATAAAGTGGGATACTGAGTGAGAAATTATTATTTTCAATATCTTGGATTGTAGCAATCTCTGAAAAACCGTCGGCAATATCATACTGATCGTAGGTGGAAGCAATCTTATGAATATTAGTGTCATCAAGATAACTCTGTGCGTTTTTTCTTTGCACTTCACTAACTGCGTTTATGAACAAAACCTTGCTTTGTCGATCTGCAGATTTGTTCATTCGGCAGATAACAATGCATGCTTCCATCGGTGAATTGTAGAAAAGGTTTGGCCCCAACCCAATAATACAATCCAACATATCGCTTTGAACCAATTTCTCACGCATGCTTTTTTCTTCATTTCGGAATAACACGCCATGAGGAAATAAGATTGCACAACGACCAGAATCTCTTCTCAAGCTTTTTAAGATATGCTGAAGAAATGCATAGTCTGCACGACCTTGAGGAGGTACACCCAAAAAATTGCGACCATATTTATCGCTTGCAAAGGCTTCTCGATCCCATTGATTTATTGAATATGGAGGATTAGCAAGCACCATATCGAATTGTTTGAGTTTCCCCCTTTCGATGAAGGCAGGAGATTTCAATGTATCGCCATTTACAATCTCGAAGTCTTTAACCCCATGAAGGAATAAATTCATCTTACCGATTGCGGAAGTAAGAGCATTTATTTCCTGGCCAAAAATCGCAACGTTACGCCATTCTTTCTTTGCTTGTTTGAGATAAGCTATAGCCGAAATCAACATACCCGCACTTCCACAAGTAGGGTCATAAATTGATTCACCTGGTTCTGGCTTGAGCATCTCCGTCATGAGATGTACTACTGTCCTGTTTGTGTAGAATTCTTGAGCTGTATGCCCACTAT
>JBFWMP010000254.1:0-2585 GCA_050251575.1 Clostridia bacterium | reverse complement strand
TGCAAAAACTCGAGGCCACCGGGTGCCGCATCGTAATGCACATCCATGACGAGGTGGTCATTGAAGCACCGAAGGACATGAAGGTCGACGAAGTCGGTAGCATCATGAGTATCGTGCCATCATGGGCTGATGGCTTGATGCTGAGTGCGGCGGGCTATGAGGCGGAGTTTTATATGAAAGATTGATTATGAAAATACATAAAAATGAAGGATATCCGGATCGAACACCTTTTGAGGCTATAAAGGCCATTGAGAAATAAGCAAGACCATATTTTGATTATCATCCCACAGTATATATCTGCTCTTCGTCTCCTGGGGATATCAAAGAAAATATTTTCCATGCCCGACGTTACAACCGATTCGCTATCGAGAAAAGTTATCTTCCAATAACTCATCATCTGCTCCATCCCAGTTTCTTGATGATGGGTTTCAGAGCAAACACGATCTGCGCATGTTCTTCGATGTTATCCACATGAGCAAATGCTCAGAAGTATGTGTATTTGGAGAACGAATTAGTACAGGAATGCAAATTGAGATCGATAGGCTCGCTGAAAGGGACACAAGGTGAGATTTTTCGGCAGTGATTGCATTCCAATTGGTACCCAGTCTATATAGTCATTCACTCTGCATGATTATTAAGTTCCGTTCCTTGTTGTGCTCTTACAAGGATAAGAATAATAACAAGAATCTAATATGATATGTTATACTTCAATAAGTATTATTCTATACCGAAGATTGACTTAGACTAGAGGTCCGAATGATCATCTTCAAGGACCAAATAATATTTTGGAGTTTACAATGGGATTACTTGATTTCTTAAAGAGAAAAGAGAAGCAGACTTCTTTAATCACACCAAAAAACTCAGAAATTGCTTCCACGGGAACCAGAAGCTTAGCTATTAAAGGATTAACAATCCATGATGACCTTAGAGACTTGGTATGGATAGGGGATGGAAAATATCAAAACTACAAACAGATACAAGAAAATAACAATTCAGTCGACCTAGATGGTATTCGAATAACTATATCCTTTTTAAATCAGGAGGAACCAAGTCTAATCTATACCAACCAGAGAGTTTCTCCATCTCGAAGGATTGAGGATGTCGAACGACCACCTTACTACCCAACCTATTCAAGTCTGACGCCAGAACAAAAGTGGGTTTATCTAAATCTTCTCGCGAACCCCTATAATCCATCCATCGATATTGGATTT
The DNA here is from genome assembly GCA_050251575.1 of Clostridia bacterium. Taxonomy (GTDB): domain Bacteria; phylum Bacillota; class Clostridia; order SK-Y3; family SK-Y3; genus X23. The sequence goes on along the minus strand of JBFWMP010000254.1, from coordinate 1,374 downwards.
GTCTTCATCTTATATTACGGATTGGAGAGGCATCTTCTTTTAGGAAATTTCGAAAAAGCACTCGAGGTTATCCTGAAATTAAGGGATGTTCATACTAATAGCTCATTCCAGTCCTATTCTGCAAATGCAATAATTTTATCTTGTATGATCCACCAAAGAGGTGATTTAATACTAAAATTCATAGAATCCTTGGACAAGAACCATGAATTAGCTTTCTCAGACAACCTGTTTCTCATGTGTTATTATAGTTTTGGATTGCGCATTCTCCCAAAAGATATATTGCGGATGGCTAAAACGTTTGAGTTTAATAACACAAACTACATCAAGAAGTATCCCGAACTGTTCTTAGAATGTCTAAAAGAAGCCATTGTCGAAAGAACCGGAGCTGAATCTATAGAGTTAAAACAATATCTAACACCGACAGAAATAAAGAAAATCAAAACTCAAGATGCTAGGATTTTTGCGAACATGTCTCTAGTAGACAAGTCTATTCCGATACCGCTACTCTCAGATAACTTTAAGCTAAAAAAAGAAATGCATCATTTTTTAGAAATCGCACATGAATCAGTAAAAGCAAGATTATCGACAATGAGAAAATCAGGAAAACAACCGGTACAAAAAGAAACTCCTAAAAAGAGTGAAAAGCAAATTGCTTTTGATTCGAGGAAGGAAAGAGAATTACTGGCTGAATTATCAAAGAAAGAGAACAACCCGGTTAGCAGACATTTCTTATATATTGAACTCCAAAATTTTTATTATAGATATAGATCACTCGGAGAAGAATATATCAACAAATGCATTAAGTATTGTGTTTTGGATATCAATTCTCTATCTGAACTGAATGAAGCATATATGGCTGAGGAAATATTGAGTTTGAAGCAACTCTCATCCTATTACAGTGCGAAAGAACTTAATGATTCAATCAATAGAGTAAAGCAGCAAGGATTTATTGGAAATATTCCTGCATTTTCAAGATTGGCCATAATTTACGAAAAACAGAAAGAATTCCAGAAGGCAATAGAGATCTGTGATAAAGCAATTAAGTATGGTCAATCTGTTGAGGAGTTTGAAGAAAGAAAACAAAAACTCCAAATGAAGATGAAGGGATAGTCGAATCATTAGTTCGATTACTAGAATTGCATAGTAAATACTCACTGTTTATGAATACTGATCCTTACTTGCTTGCTTGAAGATCTCTAGACAATTCATAATAACGGGCTATGTTCTCCAATGCTTTGCTCGCCTCCTGAGTTCAACGGAGCACCCCGGCCACTTGACCTGAGCAAAGCCTACCACTGAACTATGCAATCCCTGCCAGTAAAAGCTAACCACAGGGTTACTGGGAAGTATCGGGGTTTGGCTGAATGTATGGAA
>JBFWMP010000253.1:0-2589 GCA_050251575.1 Clostridia bacterium | reverse complement strand
AAGTCTTATTCGATGTGAACATAAGAAGAATTTCTCTAGGGAAGGTTCAATTTATCCTTCCCATCGAAACGGCCCCGGCTGCTGGGGTCGTTTCTTTTTTCTCCGGATCGGGGAGATATGAAGCGTAATTGCTTGTGAAAAGAAGTTTATTATAGCCTTTTATAGCAACATATTATTGTTTATTATCACGTGTTGTAGTATAATATATACATAGGGGCCGGAAAGTTAATCTAAGGAGGTTTTTGATATATGTTAGATGAGAGAATTATTAAAATTGGTGATATGGGCGTTAAGGTACTTGATTCAAAGCCGGTAGATAGAGCAAATGAGTTGAGACTTTGCCACATTATAAACCATACATTGCAGCCTTTTGTTGTTTGGCATTACAACAAAGAAAATGACTCGTATTACTGGGGTAAATACTGCAAAACAGAGCGTGAAGCTAGAAAGTATTTTAATGAATAAATTTTCGTGAAAGGTCGGTGCTAGATGTGGATGGTCATATTATTTGGGCAACAATCAATGGCCAGCTGAAAAAATTGATTGTGCCATTATTTGAAACTTGGGAAGAGATAAAGTTGTTTCTAATGAAGGAATACAATACTGAGGATGTTTGGGTTGAAGAATACGAGGATTAATAGGAAGTGAGGAAGATACTAGAAAATAAGGAGGATTTACAATGACAAGATTAAACAAGTGGTTTGATATGACCAATGAGGGAGAAATATACCCTACCTATACCAAGGATAGTTGGATAATACCTGAAGATGGCACAGAAATCTGGTGCACGGGCTGGAACCGGGGGCAAGCAATTAAACCATACGGCGATGGTTGCCACGTAATAGTTGGAACGGAAATTTACCACTGTTCCCAGCTCATGGGCATATTGGCAAGTTGGGAAGCCGAAGGACATACATGGGGAATCGAAGGAGTACTCCCAACGAGAGAGCAAAAAGTCAGTGGTTATTGGAAACCTGTAAAAATCTAATTGTCGGCGTGTGAATCGTGCGGAGCCCTTTGGGGGCTCGCCCTTACTAAGGGGACATTTTGAAAGGTGGAATAACAATGGGTAAATACATTTTAAATCAAGAAACACAAAAAATTGAACTGCATTTTGAAAAGTCGGATTATATGGCTTTATCCGAAGAACTTAAGAAAAAAATTAATTCTAATTTTCTATGGTCTAATAAGAATCGTGCATGGGTTAGCCGCAGCACGAAGAATCATTATTGGGCCTTAAAAGTTGCTGAAATGCTTGGGCTTGAAAACGGTGGTAAAGAGGGGGAACGCCTAAGTTATGCCGAACAGCTGGAACGTAAAGCGGATCGGGCAGAGGTAAGGGCAGAACGATTTGAAACCTATGCAGATAACGCAGAAAGAAGAGGTAATAATTTATCGGCCGCTTTGGATGCTTACCGTGGAGATATTGCATTTTTCACCCAGCCTATTATTGCAGGTCATTCGGGTAGCCAGGCATTTGCCCGGCGCAGAGAAAAGATTTTTCAGCGTTATAGAAAGGGTCTTGATGAATACCGCAAAAGCGATTATTTTAGGGATCGTGCTACTACCGCGAAGAACACGGCAAGCATGGATAAGCTAAAGGATAGGGTTTATTTGCATAACCGCATTAAGGAGCAGAACGCTACTATTAAGAAATTGCAGGGAAATATAGTCACATATGAGGATAGAATTTTCCGCATCCAAAACGGCGAAGTTCTTAAGAATTACCATAATGAGACATTAACGGTAGCCCAAATTGAAACTTGGCTAGAATCTAGCCTGGAAAAGATGGAATATGAACTCGATAAGCTGGCCTTTTTTGAAAATACCCTTGATGATCTTGGAGGCATCCAATTTTCGCAGGATAACATCAAGGTTGGGTATATCGTTAAAGTTAAGAATTCTGGAAGATGTGAAATCGTCTCTGCCGGGCCGGTTAATGTAAAATACAAAATTCTTGATGGTGGAGCTGCTGGCATGGTTTTGACAGATCCATATGCAGCTATTACGGAAATTCTGGCGGTCAAAGAAACACCAAAAGTAGTTAATCCTTATCAGGTCGGGGACATTCTTTGTAAATATCGCCCGGCTGGGAATAGTATTTACAAGGCATATCAGGTTATAAAAACTACGGCAATGGGTGTTAAAATCCAACAAATAGCGGTTGAAAAAGGGGTGCCGGTACCTGGGAAGTTTACAGATGAAAAGCCTATGCAGAAAAAAATAACGAAGAGTATGTTTAGAGATTTTGTAGGCATTTATGATGATAATTGGCAGTTGGATAAGTACATTGAGAAAGAAGCAGCTGATGTGATTTAAAGAATTTTATCCTTCCATTGAAACGGCCCCGGCTGCTGGGGTCGTTTCTTTTTTCTTCTCCGGATCGGGGAGATATGAAGCTTATGAACCAAGAAGGAATGCATTTATATATCAATATATTATTGTATTTTATCACGTGATGTTATATAATATATATAGGAGAACAGAAAGAAAGAATGTTAATAAATATGAAAAATATTTATGCTTATAAGTTTAGTAACGATGATTATGACTATTATAGGGATTAAAGTAACAACAATATGGTCAAGG
>JBFWMP010000252.1:0-2593 GCA_050251575.1 Clostridia bacterium | reverse complement strand
TTGACCTTCAATGAACATAGCTGGAAAAGTATCGGGTTGATAAGTAACCAAAAGAAATAAAGTTATAATAAGAATCCAAGCTGGAAATATAAAAAAACCTTTTCTTACTTTACTTTTTTTATGCATCGGAGTAAAAAAAGCAATCAAGATACCTATACTACTAATCATCCTTGATAAAATCCAAAAGGTGGTCGCCCTATTTGCACCGGTATTAGGTATAAAAAAATCAACCGTTCCCTTATAACTCAATGTATGAAAAACATCTAAGACCCCCATGACCAAAAAAGCAGCACTAAGAATAATCATACGCAGACTTTCCGATTCATCATATGTATAATAAGTCACAATAAAGATTGAAAAGGAAGCGAGTATACTCAAAAATTCAAATAAATTATGCCATGTCAGATATGTTGCTACTGACATTATTTCAGCAAAAAAAGAATTGTAATCTGCAGCAAAAATAAATACTGTTAAAGAAAGTAAAAACGTAATAATAAAAGCCCAATAATAATCGATGCTCCTTATGATTGCAGATACTTTATCCCTCACACACTACCTCCCATATTGTAAAAACAAATAGAATATATCTCTTGAATTATATATGTGTATAAGGTCATTATACACTGTGCTTACAGATATTTCAACATAATACGAGTTGCTCTCTTATCTCTGAAAAAAACAAAGAAGCCCAATATCATGAACTTCTTTATTTCTTATTTCTACTATTTAAAATTCTGCAGAATGAACAGTTCTCGGAAAAGAAACTACATCCCGGATGTTGGACATCCCGGTAATATACATCATCGCCCTTTCAAATCCCAATCCATATCCGGCGTGCTTAGTCCCACCATATTTTCTTAAGTCTAAATACCACCAATAGTCTTCTTTATGGATTCCCATCTCATCCATTCTCTTTTCGAGAAAATTCAGCCTTTCTTCTCTCTGACTCCCACCAATAATTTCTCCTATTCCCGGCACAAGCAAATCCATAGCCGCTACAGTTTTATTATCATCATTCATTCTCATATAGAAGGCCTTAATATCCTTAGGATAATCAGTAACAAAAACGGGCTTTTGAAATATTTGCTCTGTCAAATATCTTTCATGTTCAGTCTGCAAATCACAACCCCATTCCACCGGATACTCAAACTGTTCCCGGTGCTGCTTAAGCAGCTCGATGGCTTCCGAATAAGTAATATGATCGAATTCCGAGTTAATGACATTGTTTAATCTTTCAAATAATGTCTTATCCACAAAATTATTAAAAAATTCCATCTCTTCCGATGCATTATCCAATACATAATGAATCACAAATTTCATCATATCTTCTGCCAGCTTCATATCATCCTTTAAATCAGCAAAAGCTATTTCCGGTTCAATCATCCAAAATTCTGCAGCATGCCTTGCCGTATTAGAATTTTCAGCTCTAAACGTAGGTCCAAAAGTATATACATTTCTAAAAGCCATACAATATGTTTCAGCCTCTAACTGACCACTAACAGTAAGATTCGTTTCTTTTCCAAAAAAATCTTGTGAGAAATCCACCTTTCCTTCTTGATTCTTGGGCACGTTATAATAATCCAGTGTGGAAACTCTGAACATGGCACCGGCACCTTCTGCATCGCTGCCAGTGATGATAGGTGTATGAACATAAACAAAGCCACGTTCCTGAAAAAACTTATGTATAGCATATGCCAAAACAGATCTGACTCTGAAAACAGCAGAAAATGTATTTGTACGAGGTCTTAAGTGTGCAATAGTTCTTAGATACTCAAAAGAATGCCGTTTCTTCTGCAAAGGAAATTCGGGTGAAGAGTTACCTTCAATTGAAATAGATTTTGCTCTTAGCTCAAAAGGCTGCTTTGCATCGGGAGTTTCAACCACTTCACCAATAATAGTAACCGCTGCTCCAATATTAAGCTTGGATATTTCTTTAAAGTTTGTAATCCTTTCTTCCTCAAAGATCACCTGAGTACTTTTGAAAAATGACCCATCATTTACTTCAATAAACCCAAACATCTTTGAAATGCGGATTGCTCTTATCCAGCCTGAAACCTGAATTTCTATGCCTTCAACAGTTTTTCGATCTTGATAAAGCTCTTTGATAGTTTTTTTATTCATACTATTCCTCCCTAGTTGTTAATAATAAGAGTCTAAAGAATTTTTAGCAATATCATTCTTATTTTTGCCCTCTTTAAGAAAAATACACCCTGCTTTATCAAGCCATATTATATCACTTTGAAATGTGCAATGCTATATTCATCTTGTCCACCGCAGCAGCTCATATTACCCATCTGAACGATTTGCCTCAATCTGATTATTCATTTGATGTCCATGATCTTCTTTTTTGTTCTTGTCTTTCCTAAACATTAAAGGCATCATCAGCAAGTGCAGTAAAGGACACAGGAAGAAAATTGCTCCTGACAGCAAACCTTTTAGATTTGGATTGTTAACTTTTAATAGTGGCAGTGCAAACAATAACAATAGCGGAATAGCACAACACAGCACCATCAACCACATGTGTGACATATGCCCTTTATGACTATGCCCTTCATTATTATTGTTGTTATTTTGGGTTTCGTGACATTTCACA
>JBFWMP010000251.1:0-2598 GCA_050251575.1 Clostridia bacterium | reverse complement strand
ATGCAAAAATAGAAAGAATCATATTAACGTATCCTGAATACCTGGATGATTCCTTTTAAACATATTAAAAAGCGGCCTTGAAACGTGTTCGAGGCCGCTTTGAATAAGTCTATGAGGGGTGTCAGCAGTCAACTAAGTTATAGCTTTTTATAAGACTGTCTCCCTTTATATTTTAAATTTGCTCATTTCTTTGCTTAGGTCTTCTGCAATCTTAGAGAGTTCGTATGAAGTCTGTGCCACAGTCTCCATAGATGCAAGTTGTTCCTCACTTGATGCAGCAATTTCTTCAGTACTGGCAGCAGATTCCTCTGCTATAGCTGCCATATCCTGAGACTGATTTACAATCTCCTTAAATCTAGAATTTATATCCATCAATATTTTAGATGAAAGCTGAGTTTTCATCGCAATATCTTCTACGGATAATTTGATTTTATTAAATGCTTCTTCTGTTATGTTCAAGGCTTCTTCTTGAGCAGTTGCTATATGCCCTGCCTTGCCAATGTTTTCGACTGTCAGCTCACTAGTTTTCGTCGTATCCTTAATAATCTGAGCTATCTCTTTGGTAGCACTTGATGTCTCTTCTGCAAGTTTTCTTATCTCATCAGCCACAACCGAGAATCCCTTGCCTGCATCTCCAGCCCTTGCTGCTTCTATAGCTGCATTTAACGCCAGAAGGTTTGTCTGACCGGCTATTGATGTTATAAGGTCTACAATATATCCTACTTTCCCTACCATTTCACTTAATTCATTAACAGAAGTACCTACTTCATTTGAAATTGAAGCACTCTCGGCCATTCTTTGGGTAAGTAAGTTAACTGCATTTTGTCCTCCGGAAACAAGCTCCAGAGAAACATGTGCACTTTGGGCACTTTCAGCCGTTGATCTATTAACTTCTTCTATTATTTTATCTACATCGGATATTGTCTCATTGGTATTATTAATCATTTCTGCTTGACTACTATTACCTTCCGCAATTTCATTTATTGATACCACTATCTGATTTATCATTTTTGAGTTTGTATCAGTCTCAGAGGCCAATTGGTCTGCATGTGAAGAAAGACTTTTTGATGTATCAATGATATTTGATGAAATTTCTCTTAATGCCGTTCTCATATCAAGCAGTGCTGCAGCCATTACTCCTGTTTCATCTTTATTCTCCAAAAAGTGTTCAAATGACTTATCATAAACCAGATCAAAGGAAGCAGTCTTACGTATAAACTCTGTAATTTTTAGTATAGGTTTTGAAAGTCTTTTTCCGAGCAACATTGACATGACAATGGCGATCATAATAGAAATAATTATTGCTAATAATATCACTAGAAAAATTTTTTCATTGTACTTCTTTGATTCTTCCGTAGTCTGTAATATTTTATTATTAATATCATCCACGTAATTACCGGTACCTACTACCCATCCAAAAGGCTCGTATGCCAGCGTATAGCTTCTTTTTGGAAGAGGTTCAGTGCCTCCTAGTTTAACAAACCAATAGTCTGTATACCCACCATTCTCAGCAAGTCCATTCTTAATAAAATCACGAACAAAGTAATTATCTTTATTATCCTTTTTATCATAGCGGTTTGTACCTTCTGTTTTTGCATCTGTAGGGAGAACGACATTTATGCCTTCGATTGTATCAATCCAGAAGTATCCTTCTTTATCGTATCGTAAATTTCTAATAATATTCGCGCCTCTTGTTTTAGCTTCTGTCAAAGAGATTTCACCTTTTTGATTCTGATCATAAAGATCCTTAAGTATACTCACTGCCGTTTCAACCTCATGTTTGGCTATCATATCAAAGTTCTCATGTGATGTGTTCTCAAGACTTGTTATGTTTTGACTGGTTAGCTGTAATATTGAATATATAGAAATTGCTCCAATAGTAATTCCAACAATTAAGCAACTCATGATAGACAATAAAATAATTTTAAAACTTATTTTTCTCATGACTCATTCCTCCTGGTTGTTTAAGATAATATTAATACATAATATTTGCATTCTGTAGCTTAAATTCGACATATTTCGACATATTTATACTATCTATTAAATTATCTTGTGTCAAGTAAAATTTTACAGGCTCTGTAAATTAGCTTTCTATATTTTAGTCCGTCCTTGTGTCATATCTTATAAATGATGCGACATAATTGCATTGGTTGTCATCCTGAACGTAGTGAAGGATCTTATGTTTCAAAACTCAAAGATTCTTCGCTGCGCTCAGAATGACAGATACCCTTCACACACCATGGATTTTGGTGTCGCAGGGACGTATGGATATACGTCCGCTATTCTCGGTTTTCGGTCGTATATCCATACGTCCCTACATATGATATATGTGTCATCCTGAACGTAGTGAAGGATCTTATACATAAAACTCAAGATTCTTCACTGCGTTCAGAATGACAGATAACGTCACATTATTCTACATTTGTACACAAAAAAGGACCAAAACGTATTATCTGATCCTCAAGCTTAATACTATTCACTTATTAAGTATATTATCTACGCCCATCATCTCAAATTGGCTGATGAATATCCTTAAAACACAAATACCAATCCATGCATTGATATCTATTTTAAACACTACACATTCACGCAAAAAAG
>JBFWMP010000250.1:0-2601 GCA_050251575.1 Clostridia bacterium | reverse complement strand
GGGCAATTGGGGACGGTTCTTGACTTGCTCAAACTAGTTTGAGCAAGTCAAGAACCGTCCCTAATTGCTTTTTGGATATTGACTTAGTCCTAGTGGATATAATAAAATCATCATGTAACTTCTCACTAAAGCAAGGAGTGAAAGAGATGAAAAATCATAAAGTACCTTTGAGATACTTGATTGTTTTACTATTGCCTTTGGGCATTGCTTTAAATTATATTTCATTGCATAACAGCTATATAACAGAACGATGGTATTCTAATAATATTTACAAACTATTTTCACAAGTGCTTAGTATACTCACAGGACTATTTCCTTTTTCTTTGGCTGAGTTGATGCTGGTAACACTTATTGGTTCTATGTTAGGGTATTTGATAGTATTGTGCATAAGGGTTGTAAAAAAAATATCCTCCAGGCGTGAAGTAGTCAGGAAAGCTGTTATCAATATGCTGGTTTTAGCAGGAGTTTTGTATTTTTCTTTTATTATACTTTGGGGTTTGAATTATAATCGTATGACAGCGGCACAGATTTTTAGCTTGGATACTAAGCCCGCATCCGTTGATGAATTAGTAGAGGTTTGCAAAGATCTTATTTTAAGGGCAAATCATTTACGAAGTAAAGTTGATCAGGATGCCGATGGGGTGATGTATTTAAAAAAAGGTCGCAGAGATATTTTAAGCAGGGCTTCAAAGGGGTACGATGTGTCAGCTCAAATTTATAAGGAGCTAGGAGGGAGATATGGTCCCCCTAAGGGCATTATGCTTTCCAACATAATGGCATATTCAGGGATATGGGGAGTATTTAGTCCTTTTACAGCTGAAGCTAATGTGAATATGTCTATCCCAAGCTCTTTACTGGCATCGACTGCTTGTCATGAGATGGCTCATCAACGCGGTTTTGCAAGAGAAGATGAAGCAAATTATATTGCATACTTATCTTGCAGTATGCATCCGGATTATGATTTTCAATATTCAGGCGTGCTGCTTGCTCTTATTAATGCAATGAATGCATTGTATCAGCAAGATTATGATGCCTATAAGAATTTAAGGTCTGAATATAACGAAGGGTTAGAAAGAGATATGCAAGATATTATAAACTATAACAAGCGGTATCAAGGTTACGTTGAAAAAAAATTCAGCAAAGCCAATGATCTATACTTGAAGGCAAACAATCAGAAACAAGGTGAATTAAGCTATGGCAGGATGGTAGATTTATTGATTGCAGAATACAGGAAAAATATCAAAAAGGTATCGATGAATAACGGCTTCTAAGGTTTATGCAGAGTTGCCTATACCCGGATGGTGTACTTTTCACATACGGGTAGCTCTGGCTGAGTTTTAGAAGCTTTTATATAGGGCTATAGTCCCATGTAAAAAGTGGAAATAAAATAATATAATAAAAATGTAGATAATTAGAATAATTTATGATAATATGTAAAATAATGCAGTTTTATTTTAGAATATCTTGTATAAATTAGGCAAATGTTTCTGCTTGTTGCATTCGGTCTAAACATAATGTTGTTAATTAAGGATTTAATTATATAAGGGGGATTCTAATGAATAATAAGAAAAATATATTTGAAAAGCTTGGCATTGTGGAAAGAATGAATAGCGATTTATCAGAAATTACAGAGCCTAAGACAGACTCAGAACCGGTAGTACTTAATTCAAATGAAGGAAAAAATGAGGGAAAAAAGGTGGAACCTACTTTTAATCTTGACCGCTTCTTCAGTATCCAAGAAATCTATAATAAGCTTAATATGCCGATAAAGGTGACGGATACGGTGTTTATTGTAGATAGTTTTCTTAAAGCGTTGCCAGAGAATTTGCCTACTGAAATAAAGAGGCAATCAGTTCTTAATGTAATATCAGCTTCTGGGATGCAGCTTCAAAGCCTCATACATGATGGAAATGAACGTCTTAAAGCCTTAAACTTTTTCATAGATAGTTTTACGGAAAAGACGGAAGATACTATTGATGCAACAGAAAAAGAGATTGACAAGTTATTGGAGCAAATCAACAAGTATAAAGAGCTTATCAATAAAAGGAAAACATTGCAGGAAGAGCAAAAGGCAACAATAGATTATGAAATACAAAAGATACTTAGTATGGTAAAGTTTATTGAACCATAAGCTTGATTGCTTGAGAATTTAGAAATTAGAAACATTGATGCTATTAAACTAGCTACTTGGATGTGATAAGATGGCAAGATATAAGTTAACCTTCCTTGGAAAAAGCATCATTACTTGTTTTATACTTGCTTTTATATTAATCGGTGCAAAATTCAACAATGCACTTGAAAAACAAGATAGTAAGAGTCAAGACGATATGACAAGTGCTCAAGAAGTTAATGATATAGGACATGAAGATGTTTCTGTTCCCAAGGATATAGATAAGCCTAAGGACGTATTGATTAAAGATACGTTATTGCAAACAAAGATGATTACATATTTTGAACCGGATTCAGCTGTGATTTCTCAAAAGGAATATCAACAGATTGATGATTGGATAGATGTTATTGAAAATTCAGAAGACTATATGATATATTTAGAAGGTAATTGTGCAACATTATCTGCTGAAGGGGATACAAAGCTTGCAAATA
>JBFWMP010000249.1:0-2614 GCA_050251575.1 Clostridia bacterium | reverse complement strand
CTCACCGGTATCGTTAGTACCGTACATGCTGCGGGCAGCAGGATAGCCGTCCAGATAGGGCATGGAGGCCGTAAAGCATGGGCAGGAGGAGAGGCTATAGTTGCACCTTCCGCATTGCCATTTTCGCAAGAAAGTACGGTACCTCAGGAGCTGACTGTAGAGGAGATTGAATCTATAGTTAGAAAATTTCAAGATGCAGCTAAACGTGCTGTGAAGGCAGGATATGATGCTGTGGAAATCCACGGCGCACACGGATATTTGATTCATCAATTTATTTCGCCAAATTCGAATAAGCGTAAGGATAAATATGGCGGTTCTGCAGAAAACAGAATCCGTTTTCCGCTGGCAGTGATTAAAGCTGTTAAAAGTGAGCTGCCGGAGACCATGCCGCTTTTAATGAGGATTTCTGCTGTAGAATATGTTGCCGGTGGTTATATATTTGAAGAGATGCTAGAAATAGCGAGAGCCTTTCGTGATGCCGGCGTTGATATTTTAAATGTAAGTACCGGGGGAGCATCTCCTGCAGCTCCGGAAGTGTGGCCAGGCTATCAGTTGCCTTATGCTGAGCGGATAAAGCGGGAATTGCAGATGCCTGTTATCGGCTGCGGGTTGATTACTACGGGGAATATGGCTGAAGAAGCGGTGGCTAATGAGAGGGTGGATTTAATTGCAGTAGGAAGAGGTTTGTTGGCAGATCCGCATTGGCCACTAACTGCGGCAAAAGATCTTGGTATATCCGGAGTTATTCCGCAGCCATATAAAAGAGCATATCCCGAAAATATCAGATAGAAAATAGGAAGCTAAGGACAGAAGACAAACGAAACGTCCTCGGTCTTATACAAAAGGATTATAGTTATGAAACTATAGTCCTTTTTATTTTATAACCAACCATTAAAAATTTTTTAGCAATAAATGAATAAAGTTAATAATAATATTAATTTTATTAAACAACTAATTAACTTTATTAATATTTTTATTGACAAAACTAAAAAAGGTATATATTTAAGTCAATAATAAAACAGGGAAGAAAAAAGAGGTGGTAAGAAATGGGATATAAAGCACCGAGTCAATGTCCGATTTGTGAAAATGAATTAACCATAACCAGAATGAGTTGTTCCAGATGCAAAACCAACATAGAAGGTCAATTTACCGGCTGCAAATTTTGTAAAATCCCTCAAGAACAGCTGGAATTTATTGAGGTTTTTATAAAATGCAGAGGGAGTATAAAGGATGTGGAAAAGGAGCTGGGCATCTCATATCCTACAGTTAAAAACCGACTTGAAGGAGTAATACAAGCATTAGGATACCGCACTGATAAAAGGGCAGATGAAGCCTGGGAAAGCTTAGACTCCCAGCATATCAAAGAAGAAAAACAATTGATACTTGATGCTTTAGAAAAAGGGGAAATAAGTTCACAGGAAGCAACGCAGCAGCTTCGCAAATTAAGTAAAAAATAAATAATTTAAAATTGAGAGGATGGATTGAAAATGAATAATGAAAAGCTTAAAATTCTTGAAATGATTCAGGAAGGAAAGATTTCTTCCGCAGAAGGTTTAGAATTACTTAATGCATTGCAAGAGGTGGACCAAAAAGATACCTTGCCTTTGATTAAGGGTGACACCAAAAAAGAACGATTTTTAAGGGTAAGGGTATCCGGTAATAATGCAGGCGTTAAAAAGGCTGACGTAAATATTCCATTAAGCCTTGTTAAGGTAGTTTCAAAATTTGTGAATATTGGTATGACAATGATTCCGCAAGAAGCAAAGGAGCAAATGGAGCAAAAAGGAATTGATATCTCAAAAATTGACTTTGATGAATTGATTCAATTGATCGATCAAGGGCTTTCCGATGGAAAGCTGGTAGATGTTGATGTAGATGATGCTGAACAAGGCAGAATTACGGTAGAGGTTTATGTTGATTAAGTCTAAGAGAAGTCAGTTTATGCTAATCAAAGTTAAATATAGAAGAGCTATTGGACTTACGATTCCTATTGCTTTCTTTACTATTGATGAACTGTTAAAGGCAGTTGAAGAGCTGATATGGATGTTAAAGAAACTATTTCCCGCATTAAATGATAATATTATGAGCAAGAAGATAAATGGTTTAGGCGAGTATAAACCTATACAAAATGTTTCCCTAAAGGATATTGTTGAGCTGGCTAATGAACTTTTAGAAGAAGTGCGTAAACATAAAAATCTGAAATTGATAGAAATCCACCTGGAGAATGTACAGTTAATGGTTAAATTATATTAGAGGTGATAAACCATGAAAAAACAAGGACTAAAGCTTTTGGCAAATCTTTTAGGTATTTATATTATGACCTCCGTATTTTCATTGATTGAAGCACATGGACTGGTTCCACTCGCAGTATTTGCAGTTGTATTATGGTTTATTTACGTCTTATTACGCCCATTGTTACTTCTGGTAGCACTCCCTATAAACATACTGACATTAGGTATTTTTAGTTTGGTAATCAACGCATGGTTAATTATGTTAACAGATGTCATAGTCAGAGGAATATATATTGACGGCTTTGGAATTTCTTTTGTACTAGCAATATTGATTATGATAATAAATTTTGTTTTAAAGAAAACTTTATGTTCAGAAAGATAAT
>JBFWMP010000248.1:0-2618 GCA_050251575.1 Clostridia bacterium | reverse complement strand
TAAAGTTGTTCTTAACCACTCCCGATAGTTCTTCCCTTGGTGCATTCGTTTGCCGTAGCATTTGAAGTTCAAAATTAAAATAATTGAGCTGATCATTTAAGCAATCGAAGTCAAGAAGACTCCTGTATTCGGATACCACTTCTTTCCAACTTTGATCATCCGCACCCAATCGAGTTTTATTGAATGCATAGTTATTGTAGATGATATCAAGAAGTGGCTTATTATTGAGATCAAGACGTTTGTACTCTCGGACAGCAAGATTGAAACTATCATCGGCTGCATGATAATTTTTTTGGGCAACATAGCTTACACCAACATTCATAAGTATTTCGACTTGAACTACCGGTTCGGTTTGATCACTTATAACATCACGAGCTTTTATAATTTCATTGTGAGCTTTTATGATATCTCCAGAATGCCACGCTACTATATATTTAATCAGATAAAAATGCGCTTGTTCGAGCTTTTCAGGTCCAACCTTCTCAATAATTTTCTCAACTGCTCTATTATTGCCTAGATGGGTTAGAATATATATTTTGTATCGTTCAGCACAGATTATCTGTTTCTCTGACATCTTTTTGTTTGACAGGTTCTTTAGTTTATTAAGGGCCTTGATTTCACAATCATCAATCTCCTTTGTCTTGAAAATTGTGATAACTTTTTTCAGACTTTTTTGCATAAACAAATATCTTACAGGAATGCTTAATAGTGGCAATACTATCAAACATCCGCCAAGAATATATATAATTAAGCTTTTCCAAATAAATATGTTATAAAGTATTGAGACAGTACCAAAAGAAAAAATTGCAAAGGATCTTATATAATAATCTGGATATGGTTTGAACACACTTAGTAGGAAAAGGCGTTCTTTGTATAAAAAACCAATTATGAAAAGTACCAAGACCGTAGGAGTCCAAAATTTACCCGTACTAAAATGTTCTTTTAGCTGAGCCCAAATCCATTCGCTTGGCATATCAAAAAATTCTCCTTATTTTCTCTATCGGCAATTTATGGACCAATTTTAGTTTAGATACAAGTTAAACTTTATATAATATACAATTGTTCTATTATATTTACAAAAAAATAGAATTTATAATCTATAGTTGACTTGGGACATTAGCTTGAATAGTTTCCTATAGTCAAACTTAAATTGCTTAGAATCTAATTAAACAATAATACTTATCATAGTATAACCCCAATCTTTAGAAAAAATGAATCAGAAATCCTGTTGTCAAAGATAATATCGATGCCAACACTAAACTTCAAACTGATTTCTGCACCATTAGAATTCAGTACAGCTGATTATTAAAGATAAGGTTCAATACCAATCAATAGTCTATTTTCCTAATACGTCAGCAGTAACAGTTGCATTCTCTACAAACCCTAACATTGAGAAATAAAGAAGTATTGATAAAGGATTCCATGACCCATTGTATCGTACATTTGCAATGATAATATCATTTCCGAATTGTTTTTTTGCTTCCTCTAAAACTTGGTTGTATAAGGCTTGTTTTCGGGCTTCTTCAGAACTAAGAAACAAGATATTCCAATTTTTTTTCTTTGCGGTTACTTGTCCTAAATATTTAGAGTATGCAGGATGTGAACCATCCCTCATTTGATACATTCCATCAACCTTTCCGACATGATTGATATGTTCGTTTGAAACGTTGCATATCGTTTCACGATTATCCAGTCTATACCCAAAGACTACTGATGAGTTTTTCAATTCTGGATCTAGTAGTGCATCAACCACTTTTATATCATCAATAAAATAGAAGGTCTTTGAAATTGTTGAATTTGCTGGAATTGCAATAGGAGGTTGGGAAAGTGTAGCTGTAATTTTTACAGTCTCTCCTGGTACCAGTTTTAACAATTCACCATTCGAAGTCATATACGTAGTATAATCTGTTATTAAAGATAATCCCTTTGTTGTTTTATTCCTAATTTGCATTGACACGGAAGAGTTAGAATTTTGGATATTCCCATTTTCCTTGTACTTGACTATGGTGATACTTGCAGCAATATTATCATCTTCAAATAGCAGATTTGATTGTGTGGCATCTATACTATTCGTTAAGGAATCTACTCCTGTAACACAACTTGTAAAAAGACAGACTGCAGCAATACTTAAGACAACAAGAAGCTTTTTCATATAACCCCCAAAATTTGTGCTCAACTCTGATGTAGATTTTCCTTTATCCTGCACAAGCAAGATTTTTATAGAACAAATGATTGACAAAATAATTTCACTCAAGAAAAATCGGCCATATATTTTTATTTCAAAAAGGTTTTTACTAATACGTAATTTCTTTATTATTATCTTTCCAAAAGATTTTCATCCTGCATTCCATCCCAGAAATCCCCATCTAATTTCTTGATTTCTATTAATTTTTCAGTTTGCATACCAAGATTGTATTCAAAAATGTAATATGCAAGCTGTTTACCATTGATTAATATGATACGAATGTTGGAATTCAGGTTTTCAACATACTCATATGCATGTTTTGTGAAATCCGAAGTGGTGATGAATACTCCCTTAGAAGATTGTGCCTGCATCAAAGCACCAGCGAATTTTTGTAGATCATCTCTTGAAACATTACTTCCAAATGCATACTTCT
>JBFWMP010000247.1:0-2660 GCA_050251575.1 Clostridia bacterium | reverse complement strand
GGAAAATACTGGTCCCAAATAGACCCAGCGGGGAGGTTTTTTAGCTCGTCTTCTTGCTGATGACTTAGCAATTTTTCAGATAAAGAAAACAGTTTAGAATTTCGATGTTCCGGATAAGTAGTTCTCCAATCTAGATAGACAGTATTGTTTGTAATTTTATTCATTGTATTTTGGAGACCAATTGAGGTCATGATATCTGGCCTTAATAATAAGACAATCTTAATTCTTCCTTTTGAACCTTTAATGGGAGGGAATACATCATTGTTCAATTCCCATGTTGCTTCTGCTAATCCTTTTATACAAGCAAGATATTCTCTATATTGAATTCCCTCAGGCCGGATATCAATTCCATCAATAAAAAGAAATTGATTTCGAGAAAGCCGTAAATCTGATATTGCAGAGCACAGCTCTCTATAGATATTGAGCAAGTTCAGTTGTGTGGTAGTTTCTGAAAATGTTGATTGCTTTGTCTTACCAGCTGATACGTTTGCAAAATTTGTAAACAACTCAGCAGCAAGTTTCGAATTAACTACTAATTCCATTATTGTAGAGATTTCGGGAGAAAATCCCTTAACATAGTAACTATTAATTGCTTTATGAACATTTTCCAACTTGCTATTCTTGGAGAAAGCAGAATCAATATCTTTTGCTTCAATATTGGTTGCTATAAGTACCAATAAAATTACTTTCCATATTGTAGTATAATCAGAAAATTCCAAATGCTTGAGTTCTTTTAACTTGATAAACCTTTTATATTCCGTTTCCCTGATGTAGGTTAATTGAGATCTCGTGTTTTTATATTCATTATTTGCAAGATACACGGCATAGGCTGTTTTTCCAGTCCCTTTCTCGCCTATTAAAAAAAATGTGTTTAATTGAAGGAGCTTTTCTAAATTATAGTCTTTTACAAATACATCATTAAATAACCTCCGATTTTCACTTCTTCTATAGTCCTCGGCATCATTAAACCCTAGCATCAAATCATTTACAAGTTTCATTTTTCTTACCTCCCATAATGTAAGATTAACTAAGAAAGCATTTGAATAGCATCCTTCGCAATAATCATGGAGTCGAGAATTCCTTTATCATGAACATCAATTTCTTTTCTCAAAGAGATTTCTCGTGGAATTGGCAACACTTCTTCACGGATACACTGTCCTAAACTATCAATAACATCCCTTGTAAATTGCTTTGTACGAAACCGCCTATTTTACAAAATATAAATTTTATATAGCTAGCAGCATGTAAGGTCATAGAAAATCTTTATCCATACTTCTAATCTTATACAAAATATCACAATACAAAGCGTTTACCTTTCCCTGAGAAATCAAATAAGATATCCCTACAAGACAGGTTCCATCCCTCGCTAAAAAAGTATCATCAGCTTGAATATCTTGTCTCAGTCAATAAATCTCATATATATCTTAAGAAATGCCTTGTTTCGTATCCAATTTCAGTTCCCAATTTGAGAAATCTGAGGTTTGAATAAACGGAATTGCACTAGTGCCGTATGCCATTTTCCCAATCTCACCCCCTGTTTTTATAGAAATCAATTTCAGTTTTTAATAAATCTTGGATTGTACCCATAATATTAAAATGTCCTTAACCCACAAGTTCCTTTTCAAAACAAGTCTACAGAGCTGATGAATAGTATTTATATTGCCCTTCTTTAATTGAAGGGCCCTAACTAGTATGGATGGCAGTGTACCCACCCTACTACCTTACCCAGGATGTTTATCCCGTCGTCATGAGCGTCTACGGTAATTGGCCGGTAATTCTTATTCTCGCTTATAATGGCTAGCTGTTCATGGATCCTATCAAACTCAAGTCTTTTTACCAGGACCTCCCCTCGTAAAGAAACTACATATAGACCGTTCTCATCCAGGTATCCCCTGGCGAATACAACAACATCTCCAGAGAAGATCTGAACCCCGGTCATGCTATCGCCTTTGACGACTGCAGCAATAAGGCGTGAGGTATCCAATCCTCTTGCCATTCTTTCAAGGATCCTTACATGACCGACATACTCAGTAGAAGAAGAAAGAAAATCTTCTCCATGCCCTGCCGAAAGTTTTTGTGGAACAATAGGAACCAGAAAAGTAGGTTCCTCATCTGTAGTAGAGACAATACCAGTAGGAGTATGCATTGATATCACCTTCTCGGAGATATCTTCCTCTTCTTCACTCACTGTTTGCTCATCTCCAGTGATTAATGTGTAAAGGTTAACTCCTAGAACGTCCGCAATTTTAGCAGCTACATCAGCTCTTGGCCATGCCTGCCTTTTAATTGCACTTGAAAGAGTAGATTCAGGGACTCCAATTTTCCTACACAACCAAGCTTGATTCAGCGAGGCTGTTAGATAGCTATTAACTCTACTCCAAAACTTATCGGCATCCATAATTCTGAATATTCGCATACATTTTCTCCATAATTCGAATATTCGAATTATATTGCACATAATTGCAAATGCACATTGACAAAGTACGAATATTAGAACAATAATACTGTAAGTTCGAATTTTCGGAGGATATACAGTGAAACAACAAAGGATTTGGGCAACTACAACTCCTGAAATATACGAGAGGTTACTCAAGGCAACAGCCTCGAACATTACCAGAGAGGGAAAGAAGATGCCTATTGGAGAGTTTGTTGAACAAGCC
>JBFWMP010000246.1:0-2688 GCA_050251575.1 Clostridia bacterium | reverse complement strand
AAAAGCACTCGGTTTGTTTATTAGCTTTATTGCATTAGCAATACTACTCATATTAGCTGTACCTCACATTGTCTTTATATATCACCAGCCCTGCTATCAAATAAGTAAATAACAAGGATGAAAGAATCTCATAGAAATGAATTACTCCAATTGATAAAAAGGCCAATACTCCAAATAAAATAATTCCATTATAAGCAAATTCTTTCGTCTTTGGATGTTTTGTAAAGAGAACTAATTTACTAAATATTATTAGATAGGTCGAGAAATATATAATTGCTCCTAATAATCCGGTAGTTGCTAATGCTTCTGCAACTGTATTATGAGAGTAGGTACCAAAAGAAGATGCATAAGTGTAATTACCAAGGCCTACGCCAATAAAAGGAGATGTTCCCAATAATTGAAATCCTTCTTTGATCATGTTAACTCTTGTAGTATTTGATGTTTCATTAAAAAAGGTTGCAAATCTTCTAAAAATATAAACTTTATTAAAAAATACTTGACCTATTTGAAATACTGCTACTATTAATACTAATGAGAGCGTTATTCCCATTAATTTATGAAATAGCTTTCCTTTTGGAGAAAAAATAAACATCATCACCAGTGTCAAAACGGCTGCCAACATCGACTTCCTTGATCCTGAGATTAAAATTACTAAAAGAGTCATAACCATGAGGAACATTACCATAATCATCAACCAGAGATATCTTCTTCTTTGTATATTGTGTCTATTCCTTCGTAATTTTTTCAACCAAATTACCTGAAACAAAAAAGCTGCTGACTGCAACAAGCCAACACTATTTGGATTTACTTTCGTTATGCTATTCTTAAACATATCCTCCCTTCCTGCTAATGCAGACGAGATTGAACTTACCCCTGACAATACAATCAGACTAACAAAGAATGCCGTACAGATAATGAGAAATTCAAGATAAAAGAGATTTTTATCATACCGTACAATAGCAAGTAGACAAACCATATATATAACTGTCTGAAAATACGTCATTACCGAATCAATGAGAACTGCCTTATTTATTGCTACAAGAAAGCCTGAGCCTAATGCGAAAAACCCGAATATAAGGTATAACCATATTTCGATTGGAAAAATCTTGTTGAGTGTTAGTCCAGTATGAAAATAGTATGACAGGATAGAAAGGCCCAATAAAAATCCAAGAATTAGGGAGATGTTAGGAATATACACATATTTGTTTATTATATTGAATTGCAGCAATAGGATAAGAGAAAAGAACTTTGCACAAGTTATTTCAAACGATGCAGCATATTTCATTAAGAAACCTCAGTATATTCTTTGCTCTTGAAGTGATTGATAAGTCCCTGCTTTTTACATAGGAACATGTTCCTTTTGTTTTACAAACTCCTGCATCATTTTTAAGAAATTGTATTGCCTCAGCAATCTCCTTCACATTCATTGGGTCCACAAAAATAGCGTTGCTGTCATCCAAGATATCTTTATTAAACGACAAGTTTGAAGAGATGATGGGTAACCCACAAGCCATTGCTTCAACTATGGCATTGGAACAGCCTTCTGCTAATGTTGGTAACACAAACACATCAGAACAACTCAAATACTCTGGAACAAGTACATGAGGAAGCCTTCCTTTAAATAATACTGCATCTCCATTCGGTTCTTGATCACCAGCACCAATAAACAGAATCTTGATAGCTGGGTCCGCAATTCTTTCTACTGCTTCCAACAACCTTAGTGGACCTTTTCTTTCGATGAAGGCTCCAAGAAATGAGACAATAAATACATCCTGAGGAAAGTTATATTTCTTTCTCAATGTTTGCTTATCTAATACTCTAAATTTAGATTCATCGATAGCATTCGGCAATACGATGCTGGGAACTCCCTTCCCCAATCCCAATTTTTTGGACTCATCCAAATTCTTTGTAGAAACACTGATAACACCGGCAAGTCTTTTCAACCTTTTTTGAATATAATTATCATGATACAAATCTTGTACCCAAATCTTACTTTCACCTGTAGCTACAACAAAATGTAAATTATACTTGTTTGCAATCTCACCGGCAACTACCCCACTACTCCAAAAATGTGCATATAAAATATCTGGTTTTGGCTTTATCTTCTCAAAAGTTTTGACAACAGCTCTCTTAGTAATGAGTGCAGAAACTGACCAACCAAGTAACACAAAATTTGAAAATGTAAATATTTTGGGTTGATAAATTGCAATGGAATTTCCAGCAGGAGTTTTATCAGTCCACATAAAAGGCCTATGTTTATTCCTTTTAAAGAATAGCTTTGTTATACTTTGTGGGGAAATCACGGTGCAAGATATCCCAGAATCTGCTATTGCATGTATTAATTCTGCAAGAAATATAAATCGAGAATCTCCATTCCGAGGATACCCCCCACTGATAAAACAAATACTATTAATTTTCATTGCTACACTTTACACTAACATTTATATGTTGGCAGATTTCATAAACTCTTTCTTTTGTAATATACCCATCCAACGCCAATGAGACCACTGTCTTGCATAACCTCTCTGTAACAGGGCATGGAACATACTGTTTCAAGCCATTGAAAGCTGTCTGCTCGTGCATCGGCTTGGGATAATATACCATGGTGGGAATTCCCTGTTCTTTCAGTCTCTTCTGGAATTCTGCACGTTGGTTCTCATCGTTCAGCTGTATGGTGTACTGGGCCCA
>JBFWMP010000245.1:0-2688 GCA_050251575.1 Clostridia bacterium | reverse complement strand
AGACTGAACAGGATGATAAGCTGCAAGAGAACGAAAGCATTGAGCCTGAAAATAATACGGAGGCGGATGTAAAGCCTGTAGTAAAGCCTGTAGTAGAGCCTGTAGTAGAACCGGATACAAAGAAGGTTACAGGGGAGTTTTCAAAAATTGATAATAAGAAATATGGATGGTGGTACAGAAGAAATAAGGATAAGCCTCCTACCATAGATAGTCAATACGATCAGATGCTGAAGAAGTATGATGGCATCTTTCGCCATAATACGGAGGAAAAAGTATTATATCTTACATTTGATGAAGGATATGAGAATGGATATACTCCCAAGATACTTGATGTATTAAAAGAAAATCAGACTCCTGCTGCGTTCTTTATTACAGGGCCTTATCTTAAGCAGCAGTCAGATTTGGTAAAGAGAATGATAGAAGAGGGGCATATTGTAGGGAATCATACCATCAATCACCCAAGTATGCCGGAAATATTAGAAGATGAAAAGCTTGAGGAAGAAATACTAGGACTTGAACGACCATATTATGAGATGTTTCAAAAGAATATGGAATATATCAGACCTCCTAAAGGAGAATATAGTGAAAGAACACTGGCATTGACACAGTCTTTAGGATATAAGACGGTTTTTTGGAGCTTTCACTATCTTGACTATGATGTGAAAAATCAGAAGGGTGCAGACTATGCTTATAACGAAGTTATGAGCAGACTCCACAGTGGATCGGTATTGCTTCTTCATGCAGTATCTAAGGATAATACTGAAGCCTTGGATAGAATCATCAAGGATGCTAAGGCACAAGGATATGAGTTTAAATCATTAGATGAGATAGAGTAGCAAAGAACTAATTACTACGGAGGCTTGCTTATGATAAAAAAGTTAATTGCTTATTTTATATTAATTATTATGGGTATGAGTATAGCTTATGCACAGCCAACCGAAAGCACCTACGTAGTTCCTATTAAGGGTGAGATTAACTCGGCGTTGGTAACATATGTTGATTATGCTATACGTGAGGCGGAGGCTGCCAATGCATCTCAAATTATATTTCAAATTGATACCTATGGAGGCGTGGTTGATTCAGCACTGAAAATCAGTGATATGATTCTTAAGACTTCTTTGCCTACTATTTGTTATATAGAGGATAATGCCATTTCAGCAGGAGTGATTATTTCTATCTCAGGAGATAAGGTGGTAGCAAACAGGTCTATCAATATTGGTTCAGCTGAAACAAGACCCAAGGAAGAGAAATATATTTCCTTTTGGACGGGTAAGCTTCGGAGCGTTGCAGAGCTTAAAGGAAGAAATTCGGAAGTTATAGCAGGAATGGCGGATGCAGATATTGTAATTGAAGGGATAACAGAAAAAGGAAAGTTAGTAAATCTTACAGCAGAACAGGCATTAAAGTATGGCGTTGCAGATAAGGTAGTAGATGGACGTGAAGGATTATATGATTTTCTGAATATAACACAAAATGATGTGGTGGAATTAAAATATGATTTTAAAACAAATGTATCCAGATTCACGAACAGTGTTTCTGTTTCTACTTTATTAATTACACTTGGTATTATTGGAGTTGTCGGAGAAATATTTACTGCTGGCTTTGGTCTGTTTGGTACAATAGGAATTTTTTCGTTTGCACTTTATTTTGCAGGGAAGATGCTTGGAGGCCATGCAGGATGGGGCATATTGATTCTCTTTGTTGCTGGAATCATATTGCTGCTGATAGAAATGGTGATTCCTGGATTTGGATTGCCGGGTTTAGCAGGCATTGCGTGTATTATATTAAGTATTTTATTAAGTTCTTCAAGTCCTTTACAGGCGGCAGGTTCATTCTCCACTGCAATGATTCTCAGTATAATCGTTTTAGCTATTATGTTGAAGTTTTTACCCAGAAATAAATTTTTTGATCAGATAGTATTAAAAAATGAATCAGTCAATACTATTGATGATCGGCAAGCAACAAATAGCAAGACATCTCTTGTTGGAATGGAAGGAATCGCGTTGACTTTCCTAAGACCTTCAGGTTCGGTACTTGTTGGAGAGAATAGAATTGATGTAGTATCTGAAGGAGACTATATAGAGAAAGGCTCGCAAGTAAAAGTTATTTCTGTCCAAGGTCATAGGGTCATAGTAAGAAAAAAATAATAGGATGTGATTTTGTGGAAAACATTATACTAGGAATAGTATTCTATGTCGGGTGGATGTTTTTGAAAAATTTTTTAAGTCAAAAGAATGTTGCAAAAAGGTCTGCGCAAAAGACTTATGCGCCTCCTGTAGTTGACCAAGCTAGCCGACCTTTCTTCAATATTGAAGAAAGATATGAAGAAGATGATGAACAGGAATTTGAAGCAGTTGAAAGTTCATATAATGTTTATGCAGAAGGAGAATCTGCATTTGTTCAGTCAGTGCCTGTTGAAAGTGCAAAGTTGTATTCAGAAGATAAGAAACAAGCACAAGTTGAAAGATATGTTAATCAAGAAGTAAATCTGTCAGAGCAAGAGGAATCAGATGTTTTGTTCGATGCCCTTCATCTCTCACAACAGTCTCTAGTAAATGGGATTGTTATGTCCGAAGTGTTAGGGAAGCCAAGAGCCATTAGAAGCCGTTAAATAAACAATATAAGAAAGCATAAAGATTTAAAATTATTGAGTTTTATTTCATAACAATGTTTTCTGGAGCTCGAGAA
>JBFWMP010000244.1:0-2756 GCA_050251575.1 Clostridia bacterium | reverse complement strand
TAATAAAGCTGATAATTAAGATAGAAAGCAACACAAGTCTAAGTTTTTGTTTCATTCCTATCACCCCCTTTCGATATTAACATTATATTCTCAGTTGGGAATTTGGTGACAGTATGAAAAATTTTTATACAAGTATATATAAGAGCAGCTGATATTATTACTGTTTACTATCTTGTATGAACAATAACAAGTGGTATTTAATCTAGGACAAAGAATTGTAGAGGAATTGCAGAGGAAAAATTGAAGGGTTTTTAGCAAGAAATTTTAAAAGTACTTGCATTATTTTTTAAAATTTATTACAGTAACTATGGGGAATAGTTTTAATATTAAATAATTAATAAGGGAGAATATTCATGCCAAATAAGATTAGAATAGGAATTGTAGGTTATGGAAACCTTGGCAGAGGAGTAGAAATGTCAATTGATCAGAACTCAGATATGGAACTGGTAGCTGTATTTACCAGGAGATCTCCAGAGGGACTTACTGTCAAGAACTCAGCATGTAAAGTATTACATATATCTGATGCAGAAAAGTACAAAAATGAGATTGATGTTATGATACTTTGTGGCGGTTCAGCTACCGACCTTCCAGAACAAGGGCCTTATTTTGCCAAGATGTTCAATACAGTGGATAGTTTTGATACGCATGCAAAAATTCCTGAGCATTTTGATGCAGTGGATGGAGCTGCAAGAGAAGGTGAAAATACAAGTGTGATCTCGGTAGGTTGGGACCCGGGTTTATTTTCAATGAACCGTATGCTTGCTGAAGCAGTACTTCCTGAGGGGAAAGACTATACATTTTGGGGAAGAGGCGTAAGTCAGGGACACTCCGATGCAATACGTAGAATTAATGGAGTAAAAGGTGGGATACAGTACACCATTCCTATTGAAGAAGCTATAGAAAAGGTAAGAAGCGGAAAAAATCCGGAACTGACAACAAGAGAAAAACATCTGAGGGATTGTTATGTTATTGCTGAAGAAGGCGCAGATACGGCTAGAATAGAACAAGAAATTAAAACCATGACAAATTACTTCGCTGATTATGAAACAAGAGTAACTTTTATATCTGAAGAAGAGTTAAAGATAAAGCATTGTGCAATGCCACATGGTGGATTTGTAATCAGAAGTGGGAATACTGGAGAACAGAATAAAAATAATCATATTATCGAATTTTCACTGAAACTTGATAGTAATCCGGAATTTACTTCCAGTGTGTTGGTAGCTTACGCCAGAGCAATTTATAAAATGAATAAGGAAGGGCAAGTTGGAGCGAAGACAGTGTTTGACATTCCATTAGGGTACCTTTCACCAAAGTCACCAGCAGAACTTAGAAAAGAATTGCTTTAATATTGAAAATTAAAGACAGCTGTGTGCATGGATTGAACTAGCAGAAATGAACATTGGACAGATGTCCCAAAAGAGATTAATTACAATGGATTATTAGTTTTTTAGCCTATCCCAATTACAAATAAAGGGATAGGCTTTTATATATTTTATAAATGATGCAACATAATTATTTTTGCAGACGACTGCAGGCAATGAAACGTACTAGAACTAGAAAATTTTACAAGTGCACAGATAGAGGCTCACACATATAAAGCAGCTTATTGTGAAACTAATACTGCTATAATAATATATATGCTGTATAATATATGCAGAAGAAAATGAAGGGAAGCTAATATATGGTCAATTTCTACAAAGTTATAGGTAGTATGTTTAGTGAAAGATGGCCCGTTACAGCCATTAAATTCTATAATAGGGCGTACTTGATTAAGGAAGAAAGCCGGAATATTGAGTTGCTCATGGACATGGCGGTTACTTATGACCGCCTGGAAGATACTGCAGCTGCGGATAAAAAGTACCGTGAAGTACTTGCAATTAATCCTCAAGAGTCGGGAGCATGGTATGGTCTGGCAGTACTATATGATAACCTAAAAAAATATGATATGGCTATTGAGTATTATAAAAAGGCAATTGATATAGATCCAGACTATGATAGGGCTTATTTTTTCCTTGCAAATGTTTTTGATGAGATTGGTGAGAAAGAGAAAGCGATAACATATTATAAAAAGGTCATAGAGCTTGTGCCGGATGATTTTTGGGCGAATAACAACATAGGTACTATATATGAGGAATTAGGACAGGATGATATGGCAATGGAAATGTTCAGGAAGTGCCTGCAGATTGATTCCGGACACTATAAAACTTTATTTAATATGGGAGTAGTTTTACAAAAAATAGGATATAACCAAAAGGCAGAGGACTACTACATACAATCTATTCAAAGTAATCCGGAGTATCCATACAGCCACCTGAACCTGGCGATTCTGTACAAAGACAAAGGCGACTTTGAGAAGGCTGTTGATGTGATTAGTCGTGGGATCGATTTTAATGATACAGCATCCTTTCTATACTATAACAGGGCATGTTTTTACGTGCATTTAAACTGTTTGGAAAAGGCCATAGAAGATCTTTTTAGGGCAACACAGATAAGCCCTGAGTTAGTTGAGTATATGAAGAAAGATGAGGAATTGAATCCACTAAAGAAGCTTGAAGTATATCAGAGGCAATGGGGAAATGAATATCACTAGAGAGCCAATCTCCTTGCTTGGGTTCAAAAATTCTTTTTTGCTTGCGAGTATTAAAGCAGTATTTTTTTCATTATAAGGCTATGAGCAAAAAATACGCAGCTTGCAATAGAATATTTGGAGAGAATCGACTTGCAGTTTATGAAAGATGACAAATAGCATGTGGTAG
>JBFWMP010000243.1:0-2783 GCA_050251575.1 Clostridia bacterium | reverse complement strand
ATTCCAGCAAGAAGGTACTCACCCGTGACCAAGAGGTCGAGCTCAGCATTCCCCGTGACAGGAATGGAGAGTTCACACCGGTCATGGTGCCAAAACACGAGAAGAGGCTGCCGATTTTCAACGAGCAGATAATAGCCCTGTATTCCAGTGGGATGACTGTAAGGGACATCCAGGCGCACCTGCAGGACATATATGGGGTGGAAGTGTCACCCGAACTCATCAGCAGGGTCACCGACAGTATCCTCACCGAGGTGAGGGAGTGGAGAAACAGGCCGCTTTCCCCCATCTATCCCATTGTCTATCTTGATGCCCTGCGGGTGAACAGCAGGGAGAGTGGCAAGAACCAGAACAAGGCACTGTACATAGCCCTGGGAATCAATATGGAGGGACACAAGGAAGTCCTCGGTTTCTATCTCAGCGAGAACGAGGGGGCCAAGTTCTGGATGGGAGTCCTCACAGACCTGAAGAACCGTGGGGTCGATGATATATTCATAGCCTGCATGGACGGTCTGACCGGGTTCCCTGATGCAGTAAGGGCCGTATTCCCCCAGACCAGGATTCAGCTGTGCATTGTCCACATGATACGCAACAGCACCAAGTTCGTCTCCTACAAGGACCTCAAGGCAATCTGCAATGACCTGAAGAGGATCTATACAGCATCAACCGAGGAGGAGGCCCTGCTCAGCCTTGAGGATTTTGGCGAGGCTTGGAATTCCAGATATCCCATGATCTACAAATCTTGGGAGTCCCACTGGGGTGACCTGAGTGAATTCTTCTCATATCCTGAAGAAATCCGCAGGGTCATCTACACCACCAATGCTATAGAGTCCTTGAATTTCTCACTGAGAAAGGTGACAAAGAACCGAGCAGCATTCCCCACAGATGAATCAATCTACAAGATTATGTATCTTGCCATAACCAAAGCATCAAAGAAATGGACCATGCCAATCAGGAATTGGGGTGTCGCACTGAACCAGTTTTCTATCATGTTTGAAGGAAGAGTAAAACTATAGAAAATCAATTACACAAAACTATTGACAACCCCGAATATTTTTTGCCAATTATTTTTCTGTTCGTATACCCTGTCTATTGTTCTCTATGTTTTGCTTCAAAAAAACAGCTTCCATCTTTTATTTTTCGACTTATTACCTCCATTTCTGTCTCTGTACACAGTTTTTCTAGCTCTTCAGGTGGTATTATCCCATAATATGTATAATCCTTACCCAATGGAATAATCCAACCATTATTACAATGTACTACCCCATGTAAATCATTATATCTTTCAAAATACGTATTTCTATATTGTACACATAGAAACATCCTACCGTTTTGGGTCAATGACTTTTTCAAATTTCTCAGTACATCGATACGTGTTGGTCTTTCTGGAATCGCTGACAATACATTTGTACAGAAAATGTAATCATATTTACTTCGCCACCTTTCATTTTCGCTTTCTATCAGTATTACATTCTTTAAATATTTTTCTGTATATGTTTTAAGAGACATTGTCTTATCATTTATTCTCTGTAGTCTCTCAATTTGGTATCTAGAATCTACTGCCACAACAGTTTTTACTTTTTTTGATATCGGTATTGTATATCGGTATTTTCCACATCCATAATCCAAAACAGTTGCTTCTCTCGGAAGAGTATTAATGTAATTCAGAACAATTTGATTTGGTTGTTTAACAGATTTCGCTGAGTACTCTGTTTTTACAATTATTTTATTTAGATCATAATGCATTTTTATCCCACCAATTTCTGATTGTTTTATATATCTCTACTTTGGCATCATGATTATGCAATATCGCTTTCACTTCCATTACAGCACAATTTTTTGCTGCCGTCTTTAACAGTTTCAGAACTATATAATATGGGACAATAAATGTAATACAATAACCCAATGTCTTCAGATTGCAATACTGTTCCCAATATTGTAATAAATATACCAGTCCTGTTATAAGTATAATGAATAGAGTATCTAAAAATATCCAATACCAACACCAGCTACCTAATGCCATGTGTATATAGTGTTCATCTATGGTTGGTTTTGTTGAACTTGCATAAGGATAGAATACTTCACCCATCAATTGACTAATTTCTTTCTTTGATGTCTTCTCTAATTTTTCCCTGATATTTTCTTTATATTTCTCATTATCAGCATCTAATACATCAATAGCAATCATTTCTATGATTACATCTCTATCAAATTTTTCTCTTATCTTAAATATTGTGGATAGCTTATCGTGTATGTGAAAGGCATGTTCTGTGAAGCCTGCTAACATCGGTATATAGAATATTGCCATATTCAATTTGATATTGCCTAATATGTAGTATTCGACTCCAAAAGACAACTTTTTTAACATATCACCAAATTCTTGATTTATACTTGAAATGAAAAACAAAGCAAAAAGTGTAACAAAGAATACACTTTTTGCAATTTTTTCCACCATTTCCAGATAATTCTTTGGAGAATCAAATAACCACATTTTATTCCTTACTTATCTTAAACCGGTAATTTTTTTGTAGTAATACTTATATTTTTTTTAGTCATCATTATCAGTTACTAACATTGGCTTACACACTTTACATGGCTCATACCCCTTACTTTTAGCATCTTCTAGATTTATCTCAATCACTTCATTTGAATTTTTTAAGGCTCTTTTCGCGTAGTTTAGTTATCCGGAAGTTGGAGCAATACTTGGGGCAGTTCCCAGCTCCTGATCTGCTGAACCGTGGCTGTTCTCTTGCCCGGGACAACCAGTGATTTGAGGATGTCCTTTT
>JBFWMP010000242.1:0-2792 GCA_050251575.1 Clostridia bacterium | reverse complement strand
CGCTTATTGTTATTGGTTCTGCCATGACAGCAATAGC
Organism: Clostridia bacterium; assembly: GCA_050251575.1. GTDB lineage: Bacteria > Bacillota > Clostridia > SK-Y3 > SK-Y3 > X23. The sequence goes on along the minus strand of JBFWMP010000242.1, from coordinate 2,755 downwards.
AATTAATATGTTTCTTAGCCCCAACAGAATAGCACCAGGCGGTGTGAGTGGCATAGGAATCATCGTATATTACCTGTTTCATTTTCCGGTAGGTATTTCTATGCTAGTGATGAATATTCCTCTGTTTATTGTAGGCATCAGGCATATGGGAGGAATCTTTGGGATAAAGACACTTTTTAGCACGGTATTACTATCCATTATTATTGATAGCACTACATTTTTGCCTGTTGTGACTCGGGATCCGCTGCTTGCTTCTATATATGGAGGCATCATCATGGGTGCAGGTTTGGGCTTGGTGTTTCATTCCGGTGCTACTACAGGTGGTACAGATTTGGCAGCGAAAATTGTTCATAAGTTCATGCCATCTATTACACTCGGGCAGATTTTGTTGGCAATAGACTTTGGAGTTATTGTTTTTGCAGCTATTGTATTTAAAGATTATGAACTTGCCTTATATGCAATTATTACTTTGTTTGCTGCATCACAGGTAATAGATGCGCTATTGGAAGGAGTAAACTTCGCTAAAGTGGTATTTATAGTTTCTAATAAATCCGGATGCATAGCAGAAAGAATTATGAAGGAACTGGACCGTGGGGTAACCGGATTAGATGGAACAGGTATGTATACCGGGCAAGATAAAACTGTTCTGATGTGTATCTTGAGAAGAGCCGAAATACCGATGCTAAAATCTATTGTTAAGGAAGTTGATAATAATGCATTTGTTATCCTTAGTGATGCGAGAGAGGTATTAGGTGAAGGCTTTAAATCTTATGAATAAAAAACCAATAGAGATACTTCATAAATTATAAAGCACCTGATTGTCAGCTTTTCAATCAAGTGCTTTACTATTTGACATTAATATCATTTTTCGATCTCTAAAATATAGTCATCGATATGATGTCCTAGGATATCTGCAAGTCCAATAAATTGGCAGCCAATTTGATATCCGTCGTTAATCTTCTGAGAACGTATTACTTTTAATACGCAATAGAACATTCTTTCCTTATCAATGACTACCTTGCTGTTAAAAAAGTGATCTAGAGGCAATTCGGACTCTGAGATAAAACCTATCCCGCTCTTGGAAATATTGGTCACAATAATATTAGTATTAATTTTGATGGGTTGTTGGTCTCCTGAACGGAAAAGAGATTCTATAGAGATATTTGCATACAAAGGTACTCGTTTGTTCCTTCTTTTTTCATCCATAAAAATGTCCTCCATCTATAATTATTTTTCCACTACTACCGTAAATATACCTATATTATACTATTGCTTATCCGATATTACCATAGCTATTTGATAAGGCATAAGCAAATTCTATGCGTATTCTTTTTACAATGTGGTATGAATAAATTATATATTAAACAACTAATCATTACAATATGATTACAGTAAGTATTATATCGGAACTTAAATAAAAAATTGGCAGTCTATTACTATTATAGAATTTCTGCAATAACTTATCAGAACGAACAATAGAGGAGGTAACCATATTGAAAAAAGGCATCGTAGTTTTAACAATCATATTTTTTATTTCTATCTATGGGGTAAAAGCAGTAGAGATATATCCGCAGGACGGGAGTAAGCACTGGGCTGTTTCGTATGCAAGTAATTTATCACAGAGATTGGCAACGATAAAAAAATCTTTAGAAGGATCTGCTGATACTCTTATAGAAGATATAGACGTAGTAAATAGAGAAGTGCTGCAAGCAGAAAAGTTCAATGATGCTGTTACCTTTAATAATTGGCAGAAGTTGTTGATGATGATTGTAGGAGAAAAGAGTGATGAAAACTATTCAGAACAAAACAACATTCGGCGCGAAGATGCCATAGCATCAATGATGCAAATATTAGAAAAAAGGTTTGATTTGGTATTCTCAGATATTAATGCAGCAGATGGATACGATAAATTTTATGACAACGCGGAGACAACAGAAGATAAGATAATTTTGATTGGTTTAGCAGCTAATCAGGGAATAATATCAGGTTACGATGACTCTAGCTTTCGTCCAAAGGATTATTTGAAGAACAGTGAAGCTATTGCAATTATTGAAAGAGTATGCAATAAATATGGATTGCCTCAAACACAGTGGGATAGTGATATTAAGTTAATAAACATTGATGGATTTCTGCGTATCAATGGTCCGATGGAGATAGAGGATGCATTTTGGACCAATGATAAAGGAATACTCTTGATGTACAATACCCAAGCCTCTAATATCAGGGAAGCTGCGAAGGTTTTTATCAATGAAAACAGAACCATTAAAGCATTTAAGTATGACAATAGTAACTTAAAAGAAAATTTGTTCAATGAAAGTGCCTTCAGCCAAGAACGTGGGTATTTGTCATCAAACAAAATAATTTGGGATAAGAACCGCAAATACATTAATGTCAAAGGTGAGTTGAAAGATATTTATATCCCTTATTCAAATTATTCAGTGTCCAGTGATAATAGAATGGTACTTATGCAGGATGAAGAAGAGCAAATAATGCGAGTTTATGACTTCTTAACAGAAAAGTCTTTTGCTATGGATGAATATTTCAGATGGGCTGATGAAGCATACAGTAGAGATATACAATGGTCTCCGGATAGTCGGTATATTATTTCAACGCTGTTTAAACCAGAGGATGATATTGGCATTGAAGAGAAGAACCGCTTTGCAATATTTGATTGCCGCAGTGGTAAACTGGTAGAAATAATTGAAGAGAAAGGATATTATTCTTATTATCCTATATGGTCTGCCGATGGGAGTAA
>JBFWMP010000241.1:0-2844 GCA_050251575.1 Clostridia bacterium | reverse complement strand
AGAACCTGTTGGACTGCAACAGGCTCAATGTCCATGGTGAGAGAACCATGAAAGGGAGGCTGTTCGTCAACTTCATCACCCTCATCCTGCTCAACGACCTGAGAGGCAAGGTCTCGGCCATCAAGCCCAGGGACAGGAAGTACTGGGATTTCAAGGACATGCTGAACAAGGTGGCAACCTATTCCAGAATCCACTTCACCGGCACCTACAAGGACCTGTGGACGGTGCCGACCAAGGCACAGAGGCTGATCTTCGACCTCCTGAAGATAGAGTACCATTGGAAGGGAGAGACAATGAATGTCGAGGAGCTTAACAAGACTGAAGATGATGATGAACAGGAAGACAAGGAGACCTAGATATAATTAGGACGGGAATTTGAGTCACAGAGAGTGATCTGGTGGATTTCCGCATCAAGAACATGGACAAATGGGTCATAGGCTCCACCCGATGGGCGAACATGGCCATCTGGCTCGAACGCTGTTGTGATCCCTTTGATGTTGAGGAGTTTATAGGACGTACCTGTTATGGAGGACTGGACCTTTCAAGCACCAGCGACTCCACTGCTTTTGTGCTTACCTTCCCTCCCAGAATCGAGGGGGAGAAATGGAAACAGTTATACATGTTCTGGATCCCAGGGGAAAACGTTGTTGCGTTCTCCAGATAACTCCGAAAGCCCTTGCAGGATTGGATAGCCAAGGGAATGATGAGGGCTCCAGAGGGGCCTGTGGTAAATTACCTGGATGTAGGGAACTTCATCAAGAACTGCATGGAAGTCTATGATCTCAGGCTCATAGCCTGTGACTCATGGAAGCTGGAACTCTTTGCAGCCAAGGTGGGAGACTGGTTTGAGACCATAGCGGCCAAGTTCAGCCAATCGATGAAGAGCATGACTCTTCCGATCGACCAGTTCAAGGAAGCCTATCTCACCGGGATGATTACCAGCGGAGACAATCCGATCATTACCTGGATGATGGACTGTGTTGACAGCTCCACTGATTCAAATGGGGATGTAAAGCTGACAAAACCCAAGTTGGAACGGTCCAAGACCAGGATTGACGGGGTGATTGCATCTATCATGAGCTACAATACTGCAGTGGAAAATGAGGGTCAAGGAAACCTTGATGCAAAGGAGGATCTTGTATTCTTCTGATACATAGTTAAAACTATGCTAATACTGTTTTGATAAATGCCTTGGCTGGCTCAAATATTTGATTGGATAAAGGGTATCTATCCAAAACTTCTGAAACCCATTTGGGTCCATGATTTCCCACTTGCTTAATAAAACATTCCAATTCACCGATCTCAAGAATGAATAAATGATGTTGTTTGAAAACCGTCTGCATATCTTCAAAAGCTTGAGAAGCTGTTCCACTGGGAATATAAGTCTTTCCACTCACTTTGGCTTCCCCCCAAACAGATGACTTCTTTAGCAATCCATTGATTTCATTGATTTTATTGGTTGGCATATTAGTTTCATTTGTCCTAGAGAAAATTTCTGTTATTTTTGCATTCAGATCTGCAGTCAATAATGCAGGCCTTTTATGTTCAATTTGGGATTTAACAATCTTGAACATACTGGAAACGGCATTCCAATCGCCCCCAAGTAAAGAAAAAATTTCTTCTATTGGATGTTGATTGTTTAGAATATCAAAATCAACGATTACCCTTACATCCACATTCAGCTTGATTAGTGCTTCGATCACTACCGGTATCCGATGTTTGCCCCCACAATGTATGAATAATACACTTGGTTGTTGTTGCCCAGTTTCTTCATAATATGAAGTCATCATTGCATTATAAAACCTACAATCTGAATCAGCTTCACAAATAACAACTTTTTGATGGAACAGACCACTAAAGACATTTGAATGCCTCAATAAAGAATCATTCCAAATTTTAGAAATTTCATCACTATCCAAAACACTTATATGATTTATGTTTTCATGTCTATTAATTCTAATTATTTTTATTTTATCGTTATCAGGATCAAGCAACCCTTGGATAAATTCTTCACTATGAGTAGATATGAAAACTTGCCGTCCTTTGGGAATATCATTTGAAATCATCTTTCCAAGCAACTTTGCTTGAGGAGGATGCAAAAATGCTTCCGGTTCATCGATTAAAAGTATCGAATAGAACGAAATGAAAGCATACAACATCACTCCCACAAAACTCCGCATTCCATCACCTTGCTCATGCAGTAAATCTAATTCTTCAAGCTTCGTTATATAGCTAGTGCTAACCCTATCTTCTCCATCCTTGATTATTGGCCTCTTACCAACATATAGGGGAACTTTACTCCCTGCATTCCTATGTACAATTAGGTCTTCGCCAAATGCTTGAGAGAAATACTTTGAAAATTGCATTTCAATAGAATCATCTCTTTGCATAAAATGAATTGGATGTTTGGCCGCTTCTTGCGTAAGGCTTATATTGGTAGGCGGATTAGCTGCTTCCAATCTTTTTTCAGTATCCAAGAAGCTTACAAACACAGAAGATAAGTCCATTAATCCGTTTTCGAAGCGATTCCAATATGTATTTATACTTGATACAGGAAGATCAAACTTAAAACCAGTATAATAATCATTCTGATTTTTAAAATTCTTAACCCCTATTTTATCAAACAATTGAAATATATTTTCTTCTGTCTTTAAAAAAGATACACTTTCCAAGACCTTTGTTTTATTCCCTTTCATTTTAATCAAGGAATTGATTTCTTTTAGGCTCAATCATAAATCTTGTGGGATGCTCTCAGCCACAGGGTTCCTGACATAGTCTTTCCTGCTGGCATCGAAGAGCTTGAGGAAGAAGTAATCGTCATCAGGATAGCCGTACCCTTGCCTC
>JBFWMP010000240.1:0-2886 GCA_050251575.1 Clostridia bacterium | reverse complement strand
AATACAAAATCCTCCTTAGCATCAAGGTTTCCCTGCCCCTCATTGTCCACCGCCGTGTTGAAACTCATGATTGAGGAAATCACCCCGTCGATCCGAGTCTTGGATCGCTCCAGTTTCGGCTTAACCAGTTTCGCATTGCCGTTGGTGTCCGTTGAGCTTTCCACGCAGTCCATCATCCAGGTCATGATTGGATTGCCTCCGCTGGTAATCATCCCGGTGAGATAGGCTTCCTTGAACTGGTCGATCGGAAGAGTCATGCTCTTCATCGATTGGCTGAACTTGGACGCTATGGTCTCGAACCAGTCTCCCACCTTGGCTGCAAAGAATTCCAGCTTCCATGAGTCACAGGCTATGAGCCTGAGATCATAGACTTCCATGCAGTTCTTGATGAAGTTCCCTACATCCAGGTAATTTACCACAGGCCCCTCTGGAGCCCTCATCATTCCCTTGGCTATCCAATCCTGCAAGGGCTTTCGGAGTTTGGAGAACGCAACAACGTTGTCCCCTGGGACCCAGAACATGTATAACTGCTTCCATTTCTCCCCCTCGATTCTGGGAGGGAAGGTAAGCACAAAAGCAGTGAAGTCGCTGGTGCTTGAAAGGTCGAGTCCTCCATAACAGGTACGCCCTACCAGTTCCTCAGCATCGAAGGGATCACAGCAACGCTCAAGCCAGATGTCCATGCTCGCCCACCGGGTGGATCCCATGACCCACTTGTCCATGTTCTTGATCCGGAAATCTACCATGTCGCTCTCTGTGAGCTTGCACTTGTCATAGCGGTCCTTCAGCATGCCCGTGTTCACGGAAATCCCCATGTTGGGATTTGCCTTTTCCCAGGATACCGGATCCTCGTCCTTGTCACCTTCGTCGGGCTCATAGATTGAGATCCAGTACCATGCCTGTCCTTCAACGATCATCGATTTCATGCGGCCTGCTCCCTGGAAGGTAACGAACCAATCAAGGACCAATGCATCATCGACACCGAGTCCCAACTTAAGCAATCTTTTCTGGGAAAATCCAAATATAGTGTACTTCATAAACTTTTTTTCTCATCGATATGATGTCGAAGGTTTGCCCGATCGCTGTAATATAAAACCCAGCACGCTCCAGGGTAAGACGTAACGTCTTGATGATTTTTCGGCCTGTATCGCTGATCAAGACCAGTTGAATATGCTGCATGAAGAAAAATTGACAAGTAATAGTGAAATGTCATTGCTCACTTATTTTTGTAATTATGTCTTCAAAGAGCTCCCTCTCTGATTTATAAAAACATGATCGGGAGAATGCATTATCTATTTTTCTCTTGATGTTAGGATCAGCATCCTTTCCTTTAATCAATTCACTATCCATTAAAAGGTATAAACCATTTATCAGTACACTACTTGTCCAAAATCCAAGTTCTTGTGTCTGGCAAGCTTCCATCCAAATCCTAATGGCTTTCTCAATACTGGGCACAATTCTATTCTTTTCAGTTTTCGTGCACGATAGTATCCATCGACAATCAGGAAATTCTTGTTTTTGATTCATATTGGGAATAATGATTGGAGTTTCCTTGAGAAGTTCGCCGACAATTTCTCGAGCACGTTCTGTCTTGTTATTTGAATAAACTTTGGCTGAATTCAAGTCCCGTTCTACAAATTTGCCAATGGTGTGAGCTTGGTCAGCGTTCTCAGTAGAAATCGATTGAATGCTTGAAGAAAGAGTCTCAATCGTCCTCTGTTGCGACTGGCTTATTTCCATAATTATTTTAATCTGCTCTTGCAGATTTACTAAATCTTGAGATTCATCTGAGGTAAGATTTGTGTCCTCCCAAACACGCCCTTGGAAATCCTCTTTTCTACATAAACCTTCAATAACACGTTCCTGAGTTAATGAGAATATGCTTACATGATATGCTAACTCATGTTCAACTTTATGAAGGAACAAATCTTTTGCAAATGCTTCCTTCTGAATTGTATGCATAAGAGTATAGTCGGTCCAAACATCTCCTAATGTCTTATCTTCATACCTCATTATTCTCTTGTCAAAAGGCTGAGTATTTTTCTTAGACAAATTTTCACTATCTAGCAACTCTATTTTAAAAACCGCTGGTTCATCAGAATCCTTCCAATCATAAGACACTGGGATATATTGATCACTAGCAATGATATTCAATACTTTTTCGAGAAGATAATTGGAGCAGTTCATTATCGGCAAGTTGTCTTCGTATTCATCAGGCTTAATGCGATAGTACTCAACAGAGTTGGCATCCCCAAGTGGATACAACTGATTCAACACCTGCCAGAAAACACTTATTTGTATTTTTGCATTTATGTAGTTCTGGGTATGATTATCTGGGATTTGATTATGTTCCAACAATCTCTCCCAAAACAGGTTAAATGAGTAGTTATTAGTTTTTGAAAGCCCACTATAATATGAATACCATGCATCAGAAAATTCTTGTTGAAATATTTGATTGATTTTATCGGGCTCTAGATGCTGAATTTCCCCTGCCAGAAACTTATTCAAAAGGCTATTAATAAAAATGACATGTACCATCATCTTTACTTTTAACACAGCTAATTCAAGCATGGGGATACCATCAGATCTTCTAACAAGTTTGATTGAAAGAAGATTTTTGTAGTTGGAAGTAAGAATAGACAGAAATTCCTTTACAAATTCACGTGTCATCGCGAGACTCCTCAATCTTATGTTCGATATAACCTTGATTTTCTTGACCCTTGAAAACTGAAATTACAGCATTTCCCACTAACAGTAAGTCTTCATCAGTTTCATGTGTATACCGATCTGACATTTCTACGCTTTCATGGCCGACAACTGCACGAAGAGATTTCTCATTGATCAAACCACGCAAATTGGAATTGAATGTATGACGCAAGCTATGGA
>JBFWMP010000239.1:0-2915 GCA_050251575.1 Clostridia bacterium | reverse complement strand
TTATTAATAATTACATAAAGCAATATTCTGCAGGATATGGATATATTACTTCTGTTCCGAAAGCAGCAAAACCAAAGAAATGGAATATCTCAACCGGAGTTGTTCTTAATACTGCTTTGGTAGTTTCCATTACATTATTTTTATTCTTGTTATCGAGGGCATTTTGATATAGATTTACTTTTTTAGAGCAGCCAACTTATTTGGCTGCTTTCTTTTTTTGTAATGGTTCTGTTTTAGTGAAATGCTTTTGTATTTTAGTAGATAATATAAATGATGGGATGTAGTTGCAGTGGTTGTTATCCTGACACGAGCAAGGATCTTATGATTTAAAACCCAAAGATCCTTCACTTGCGTTCAGGATGACAAAGTTTTATCGATTATCGTAGGGACGTATGGCAATACGTCCACTGTTCTATATTTCCGGTCGTATACCCATACGACCCTACTATGTGCATAGTACGATTTCTATCAATTACATTTGCACGAACGCATTGTATGTATCCATGCATCTTTCTAAGGAACGGTTTCGAACAGTTCGAGAGTACTGAAAAAGCCCGTATTCTGTCATTCTGAATGAAACGAAGTGAAATGAAGAATCTTAAAAGTTGCTTAAATGCTAAGATCCTTCACTTACGTTCAGGATGACATCTCGAGGTTCTTTTGCTTAATCATACTTTTACAGTGGTTATGAATCATTCCCTGCGATCTCGGTCCCACTGCACATCTGCATAAATGCCTTTTCAAACTGCTCGTCGTCTTCTTTTGTCCTTTTCTTAGGGTTACTGGTTTTTCCGCCTGATCTCCGAACTTTTTGGGATAGATGCCTTTCAAAAAGAAGCTTATCAATATTTCCACTGTTGTAAATAAGGCCATTTTGGTTTATACAGTAGGCACCTTTTGCGAGGGCCATGGCTGCAACACCATAATCTTGCGTGATAACAATGTCATTGTTTTCTGTTTTATTAATCAATGCAATATCCACAGAATCTCGTCCCTTATCCACCATTGTTACTTCCGAGTAGCCGTCATTTAAAAAATGGCTCGTATCTATGAACATAAGAACGCGTAATTCAAGCTTCCTTGCAATTTTTATAACGATATTTTTCACAGGGCATGCATCAGCATCTACTAAAATCTTCACAGTCTATTTTCCTCCAATATTTTTCAAGATATCTTTTGAATAATTATATAGGGATTTCATAAGGTAATCAAGGCTTTATGTGCGAGTAACATTTTAAGGGTGAGAAAAATTGGCATAAATATTGCAATGTATACATGCATAAGATATAATGAAATAAGCTTAGCAATTAAGCATAACAAAAAATCATCATAATATTAGTAAACGGAGGGATACATATGAGTAAGAAGATAGGGTTTATAGGACTGGGTATCATGGGGAAACCTATGGCTAAAAACCTGTTAAAAGCAGGATATTCACTGATAGTATTTGACTTGAATACAGCAGCTGTAGGAGAAGTAGTAGCTGCTGGGGCAGAGAAGGGAGAATCTATCAAAGATGTAGCAGCAAAAAGTGAAGTAATTATCACTATGCTGCCGAATTCTCCGCATGTTAAGCAAGTAGTACTGGGAAAGGATGGAGTACTGGAAGGTGCAAAAGAAGGAACTATTCTTGTTGATATGAGTTCTATTGCTCCCCTGGTTTCCAAGGAAGTATCTGCAGAAACAATTAAAAAGGGAGTAGTCATGATAGATGCTCCTGTAAGTGGTGGAGAACCAAAAGCAATTGATGGGACATTATCTATTATGGTTGGCGGCCCGCAAGATGCGTTTGATGAAGTGAAAGATATACTAAATGTAATGGGTGGATCAGTAGTAAGAGTTGGCGAAATTGGAAGCGGAAACATGACTAAGTTGGCAAATCAAATTATTGTAGCATTAAATATTGCTGCAATGTCTGAGGCTATGGTATTAGCAACAAAAGCCGGTGTTGATCCGGAAGGTGTATATCAGGCTATCAGAGGTGGCTTGGCAGGAAGTACAGTTTTGGATGCAAAGGTTCCTTTGGTGTTAGATAGAAACTTTAAACCAGGATTTAGAATTGAGCTTCATATTAAAGATTTGATGAATGCGATAGATACTGGTCATGAAGTAGGAGTTCCATTGCCGTTGACTACTCAGATTATGGAGATTATGCAGGCACTTAAGGTAGACGGGAAGGCAGCCAACGATCATGGTGGCATTATTCAGTTCTATGAAAAATTGGCTCAGATTGAAGTAAAAAGACAAGATAAGTAATTGAGGAATTTACAGCTCACAGAGAAGAACAAGGTTTGTAATCTGTGGGCTGTTATTTTTTTTAAGTGAAAAAAGTGTCAATCCATTTCAAATTTCAAATTTGAAACATTTGCGTAACGAAAATGGAACGTTAGTCCATATCTTTTATAGAAGACGGGAATATTTTATAGTTACTATTTATTTATTTTATTTATTTTTTATGGCAAAGAATCATGCCTTTCAGCATAATTCAATTTTATATATAAAGTCATCCAATGATTTTTAAAAAGTGGCATAGTTCTTGCATATATATTTAACGTAACCCATATATAAAAAATTATTTAAGGAGGAGTTTGTATGAAAAAGTATTTTAAAGTGGTTGCCCTTATGGTAGCAATGTTGATGCTTGTTTCTGTTTTTGCAGTAGGTTGTGCAAAGAAAGAAGAGCCAGCACCTGCGGCAGAACAAAAGAAGGAAGAGGCTAAGACAGAGGCGCCAAAGAAAGAAGAACCTAAGAAAGAAGAAGTGAAATATCCAACTAAGCCAATTCAGGTTGTTGTTCCTGCCGGTGCAGGTGGAGACACTGACTATAATTCGAGAATATTAGGAAAAGCTCTTGAAAAAGAACTTGGACAACCGGTTATAATCGTTAATGTTGGTGGTGCTGGTGGTTCAACTGG
>JBFWMP010000238.1:0-2943 GCA_050251575.1 Clostridia bacterium | reverse complement strand
TATGATTGTGAGCAGAGCAATACCCAAGAACGAATGTTGGGGTGCTAAAGTGCATTTCTACAATTTAACACAATTCGTTTGGATAAAATGTGTCGTTATCATACTTAATCTCAACAAACTCATTGAGGTTGATGTCTAGCGCAACAATTGTGTCATTTCTTACATCAAAAACCTTGCACTCATGTGAACTTATCTCACAATCTGAAACTTTAACACACGAAATGCAAAGCATTGTTAATAAAACTGAAATTATATACTTCATAGCTCTTCATATTTTGTGCAAATATAAGAAAAATTTTTGAAACTGCAAACATTTCCTTCAGTATTTATCCAATCGTAGTCTTTTACAATCATTTCTCTGAACAGCTGCTCATCAACTTCTCTGATGTATTCCATGTTACTTATATAATCTAGCAAAGTTGACCTTGATGATGATTCCCATATTTCATGGCATCCTACTTTATCTGGAGTAGATTGACAGTGAAGCGCTATGTTCCTTTTGTCACACATAAATTCTTGCCTCTTTCTAGATATAAGGTGCGAGTGAGAAAGGTTAGTTCCACACCCACACCCAGGACATATAGGCTCTCTCTCATTGTCTATTTCGCTGTACACTTGCTTTAGCGCTGAGAGATTGCTAGCCATCTTTTTGCTATGCTTTTTAATCATTTAGTATTTTTATAAAACTTTTACTTGAACAAGATAGGTTGGTTGATCCTGATCTAGGATTGTATTTAACGTAGCACACAGTAACAACAATCTTACCAATGTTTTCCATAAATAACCTATCCATATTGCACCACGCGTCATTCCAAATAACCAATTCAATAGTTTCGTTGTCTTGTTGTAACACTACTTTCCCGAATCGCTTCTTTTCTCCAGTCATCTTGTCTGTATAAGAAGAGTCAATTACATCAGCAATTGTTGAGCAAACGATAACTTTTGATCCCTCATTGCATTCTGAAAGATCTTTAAAGCTTACATATGAAGCTCCTTTTATTAGCTTCTTTGCGTCTGAGTCTTCGTATATTCTCTTATAGTCAACTGAGCCAAGCGTAGAAACCATAATCTGTAGCTGAGCCCACTTGTATTGCTTGTCTCTAAGATCTTCTGGAATCTCTTTGTCATTTATTATTGTTTTGAAGTAATTAGAGGCTTTTTCAAGCACTTTCATTCTATCCTGGATAATTTGTACTCCTTCAACAATATCGAAGCACCCAGCGTATATAAGATGCTTTACTGTGCGAGAGTTAACTGGATTTGTGAACTTCTGGTCTGCCTCTTTAGCTTCATCCTTAATTTCTCCGGCTCTCGCCTGAATGCGCTCAATGAAATCTTCAATTCCTTTAAATGGTCCGTTTGCTTCTCGTTCTTCAATGATAAGCGTTGTTGCAGCTCCACCTACATGTTTAATTCGGCTTAAAGACCAATAAATATAGTTTTTCTCATAGTCTGTTTCAAATTCCTTTCCAGAAACATTTATATCTGGTGGAACAATCTTACAGTTTGACGCACACTCCATTTCAAGCATAATAGCCTTAACTCGGTCATCGTCTTTAGCATATTGAAGGGCCACTGTGTAGAAAACCGTTGGATAGTGGGCTTTCAGGTACGCTCCAACATAAGAAAGCAATCCATATGCCGTAGCATGGCTATTGCACGTAACTACCCCATTCATAGTTGCGAAATTGTGATATGGTGCGTTCATTTCAACGTCATAAACTTCATCCACTCCAATTGATTCAATTGACACTACCTTTGTTGGAGATGTTTTTAATCCAATTGATTTGCAGTCATATGCAAACATCATATCTTCTCCAATAACTAGTTCATCAGTTCTTACTTCTCCTCTCTGAGTAGGGTGCTTATGATTGTTTGTAACGTCTATAGAGGCTCCATTTTCAAGTGTAATTCTGAAGATTTCTCTATACCCCTCGAATCTTATATCTTTGATTTTATTTAAGAACATCCTTCCGCTTTCTCTAATTGAATAAGCCAACCCATATCCAAAATGCTTATAGGTCCAGAACTTGTCTAGTTTTCCTATCTGTTGAGCATAGTCAATGTCATGCCGTATCTTATACATATCTCCAATTGAAATGCTTTCTGATTTATCATTTTGCGTAAAGAATTTTTCTTTTCCACTGATGCACTTGTTAAACAAATACGTTCCACTAGCTTCAAACATTTCCCAAATGCTATGAGCATCTTCTTCTGGGCAACCTCTTTCAGTCGCTCCTTTTAAGAATTTTTCTTTCATAGCTTTGATTTTATCTACCTTTTTCTTAGAAATGTATTTTACAAGAGCCACGCCTTCTGCAAGAGAGAATCCTCCAACTACATTTGCAATCTTTCCAAGTTGTTCCTGGTAGATAAGAATTGAGTATGTATCTTTCATTATTTCGTGAGTTCCCCACAAGTACACAGGTTCAGCCTCTCCATGCTTATATCTTGAGTATGCAGCTGGAGACCCTAATTCAATTGTAGCTGGTCGATAAAGCGCATTCAAAGCCACAATATCATTAATGTCAGTAGGAGATATGTCCATTGTTAGTTTAGTCATACCGTCAGATCCAAACTGAAATATGTTTTGCGTATATCCGTTTCTGAAAATGCTGTATGATTCATCATCGTGCATTCTGTTTTGCTCAATCTCCTCCAGGCTTAGTTCGTCTCCATAGTTATCCTTCACAAGCTTAAACATTGCACTTAACTTTGTTAATTCAACAGTGTTCAAACAGTCTAGCTTCAACATCCCAATCTCATCGCAAGAATAACCATCAAGTTCTGAAATAAGCATTCCGTCAACCTTTTTAATAGGCAAATAGTCAAAACATTCGGCTTCAACACCATCCTTTTTAGATGGAACTGGAATAATTGCTGAGGCATGTATAGATGAAGACCTAGGCTGCCCCATAAGAGCCCTCATGTCCTCGATTACGT
>JBFWMP010000237.1:0-2954 GCA_050251575.1 Clostridia bacterium | reverse complement strand
TATCATCTTGTAATCGTCATATGCTTTGTTATAGCTGCTCTTTTATGGGGTGATCGGCGTAATTGGAGATCGTATTATTCGACCATTCTATTTTTTATAGCCGGAGATCTTATATATAACTTTCTGCTACATGATTATCCACTTTGGAGGAATCAGTCCCAGTATGTTAGTTATAAGATTATCGCTTTGACATGGGATTCGTTAATATTCACATCCACTATTCTTATCTATTTTAAAGATTATCCAAGTTCAACAATACAAAGAATAAAGAGAGTTTTAATTTGGGTAGCAATTTATTCAACTATTGAATTGATTCTTATTACATCAGGTTATTTTTCTCACCATAATGGTTGGAATATCTATTCGTCAGTCGCAGCAAACTTAATTATGTTCCCTACATTAAAAATTCATTTTCACAAACCCGGGCTGGCTTGGATTATATACTCGGCATCAGCATTATTTATTATTTGGTTTTTTAAAGTACCCCTGAATATTTTCATCCACTAGCATATAATAATTTGCAAATGTGTAACTTATACCATGAAATAAAGAATCTTCAATTATTATGCGCACCATTTCTTCTATGTCTTCATAATATGTATTATACAATTACCTAGGAGGTGTAAATAATGTCTGAAGTTCAAGGTGCTTACCCTGTTAGAGGTGGTCTTTTTGGAGATAATAGTGAGATTTTATTCTTTATTCTACTTTTCTTGTTATTGTTTTTTAACAATGGTCACAAATATTAAATAGCACAACTCTCATTCAATGAAATAGCCGTCAGACCATTGCATTTTTGAGATAAAACCAAAATTGGGTTTTATCTCTTTTTCTTTATACTTGAATCTACTATTTATTTCCGAATAAACACCACAATATAGGAAAATATAATGTTATCTATCTATTCACCCTTAAGAATGAAAGGTGGTTTTATATTGACTGGTTTTATCATGAAACTAATTATGTGCCCATTAATAGTCGTGATTTACGATGCATTACTTAACAATGTTAACTATGCAAGCATTTATCAGTCTATCGGTATTGGAATTTTTTTGGCAGTACTTGCACATATGATGGAAGTACTGATATTACGCGAAGGAACTTTTTGGATAAGCACTATAGTTGATTTAGTTGCTGCTTTTGGTATTGTCTATTTAAGTCAGTTCGTACTTCGTGGTGCAGCAGTTACATTTACGGGTGCCTTAATTATTTCCCTCTTGTTAACTATTAGTGAATATTTCCAACACTTATTTTTAGTCAATACGGGAAAGACAAGGAAATCGGAGTAGTTTATCTACTTTACCTTCATCATCAATATGTCTGTAAACAGTACACTAAAAAGTTACCTCTCCCATAAGCGTCTTTACTGTCGTTTTTCTTCGGCCTTTATGGCGGTATTTTGATTTGTATGATAGGAAGAGGTATTTCGCCTCTTCTTTTTATTTTTGCCAATTAAAATTACACTCTAAGGAATTAATAAAATCATTCAATATTATTCTCCCTATTATTTGTTGTAACAAATTCCTATCCGAAGAATATTATGTATATTAAGAACACTAACTTATAAGGAGGATTTTTTATGATTGATCATCGTGCACCAGAAACATATTTTCAAGAACCTGAACAATATATGATGCCAGACATGCCTTATATGCCCGGTATGTACCAAGTGCCACAAATGCAGCCCGTTCCAGGAATGTATTGCCCCCCTGCCGGTCCGTGCATTCCTCAGGAAACGGCTATCCACAATGTTAGACTTGCTACAGCCTATGTTCCTTTTCAAAAACTATGTGACACTTATGCACCCATCGAAGGATTTTCTGAAGGAACTATCTTTCCGGAGCTTTTAAGCCCTTATATGGTTCAGGATAAAAGATGCATGCCGCCATTATTTGATTAAAAGGAGGATTTAATATGGACATGAATATGGATATGAACAGGATGCATATGAGCAGAGATGAACTGTTAAAGCAGATGTCTGCTATGGATTTTATGGTTATTGAGCTTCACTTATACCTAAATACACATCCAAATGACCGTGATGCTCTAACAAGATACAATTGTGCTGCTGCGCAAGCCATGATGTTAAGAAATACTTACGAAAGAATGTATGGACCTATTAGTGCCCATAAACCTGTATACACCTATCCTTGGCCGTGGATAAACAACCCTTGGCCGTGGAGCCGAGAATTTAATTATGAATTAGCTGGGGAGGAGTGTTAAGTATGTGGGTATATGAAAAAAAATTAGAATTTCCTGTAAAAATAAAATGCCCGAATCCAAAGATGGCCAAATATGTAATTACACAGTATGGCGGTCCTGACGGTGAATTAGCTGCTTCATTAAGATATCTTAGTCAAAGATTTTCGATGGTTACTCCGGAAGCAAAAGCAACATTAAATGATATAGGTACTGAGGAATTAGCACATCTGGAGATGGTAGGAAGCATGGTACACCAGCTTGTAAAAGGTGCAAGTGTTGAAGAGATTGAAAGAGAAGGCTTAGGAGCCTATTATTCCGATCATGACAGAGCAGTATATCCGGTAAGTGCATCTGGAGTTCCCTTTACAGCTGCATATATTCAGTCTAAAGGTGATCCTATTACTGACCTTCATGAAGACATGGCTGCTGAACAAAAAGCTAGATCTACCTATGAATATCTTATCCAGCTTGCTGATGACCCTGATGTTATAGAACCGTTAAAATTTCTTCGTGAAAGAGAAGTTGTTCACTTTCAGAGATTTGGAGAAGCACTCCGAATCGTACAAGATTATCTTGAAAGCCCACGACTTTTTCAAGTTAAAAAACCTGAGGGAATGCTATAAAACTTTAAGTATAATGATTTGTTTCCCATAAAATGCTACTAATATTCTCTCCTTTGTTGGTAACCATAATAATGGGAGGTGATATTAATGGCAAATACTAATCAAAAATTAGTACCTGAAGCAAGAGCA
>JBFWMP010000236.1:0-2961 GCA_050251575.1 Clostridia bacterium | reverse complement strand
CAATTTAAGAAGTTACCTATTGTGGTTCCTAGCCATTGCACCGCTTCCCAAGTCATGTTCCCCAGTGAGTATAATGTCTCGCGAACTGCTGGAAGGAATAATATCAATGAAATAAGCGGTATAAAGATGAATAACAGAATGAACACTCCTGTGAACCACCCTGATTGCCCCACCTTTCGTATTTCTGTTATCTCATGTTCTCCACTCTGTTCATAACTTTGCAGGGAGAGTGTAATTCCTATCAGACTCATAACAATTGCAAATATATAAAGAAGGTGAAATTCTTGGTTTATCCATTGGTTAATAGTGAAAACCATGGAGAAAAAAATATAAAACAAAATGTTTTTTTCAAAATGACCTAACATTTGTACGCGTGTTGGCTGCCGGCCTGTCAGGATAAGACTGCGAATGAAAATAATGATTAAGCCTATGCTCACCATCAACCCAAATCCCCAATATCCTTCCGGGACAGTACTTCTCCAGTTTTGGATAATTAAACCGCCTATGAAAGCAATATTTACAGCTAAAGAAATATACTGATTCCTTTTGGCTAAAATTAAATTCAGGATATATCCCATTACTCCGGCCATTACCAGCCATGTTAAATCAAAAAAAGCAGGCCGCTGCCAATCAATGCTGGTAAACATAACAATTCCTGAATAAATCCATATTAGTTCACTAAACAGTATGGTAAATAAATTATAAATGCTTTTAATATGCATCATCCTTAAAATCCCTTTCTTGATAACCCGGAGGATGTAAGAAATGTATTCATTGCTTTTGCTCTAGTCCCCAACTTCTCAGAATACACAGTCTGACTTTTATAATAGAAACGAACATCCGCAAGCTCTTGCTTATGCTGTTGATACCACATATAATGGTTCTTCGTAATATATTCGCAGAAAATAAATAAAGGAAAAGATAACTTCCCTTGATATAATATTTCATCCAAAACAGTCATTTTCCCCACTCCAACCCGTTGAGTAATTCGGGCTAATTGATCCAAAAATGGAGTCAGATTCATACTGGGGAGAACAGTTCTCATTTTCTGTTCAACATAGTTAAGCGCATTACTGGCAAGACCAATACTGATTCCCTGCTCTTTATATCTTACAGCAATAGAAGCAATTACCGAAAGAAACCATTCAAAACTTTCTTCCTTCGTAGTTACATACTCCTGCTGCTTTCTTATGTCTTCAAACTTATTTTCATTGATGACAAAACCTTGGACGTCTATATATATAAGCAGCTGTTTTATAACGACGGGTTGATAGACATTCGTTTGTAATTTTCCGGTTCGTGCAGCAACTCTCCAATTCAATCTCCTTAGTTCATCCCCAGCTTGATATTCCCTAATCCCATTCACTAACAAAGGATCTTCAATAAATCCTCCTTGCCTTCCTTGTACTCCCCATTGCATGGAAGGTCTGAAACCAGGTACAAGAACAGGCACCAACCTTGGGTAGACATATAACTTTCTATTCAAGCCATGCCGCTTTTCTACCTCAGTAAAACGAAACCCATCTCCTGAACGCAGTGTCGTTTTTCCAATATCATAAACACCTCTATGCAGGGCTTTGCCTTTCAAAGTCCATGCAGCCCGTTGAAACCAAAGTAACCATAAGAAGCGGATGCTATATGTCTCCCTTTCATTATCACCCAAAACAATCCCTTTATTGATTGGAAAATCCCATTCAAGCCATATTAAGGGCAGCCATTTGTCATTATAAACCGTACCATGAATCATAAATTCTTCTCCAGCAAATAATCTGGATTTGGAAAGTTCTAAAGCAGGTATAATATTTGCCAATGACTTCTTTCTCCAAAAAGTAATCATTAGAGATAAGAGCAATAAAAAAGTACTTACAACAATTAGTGGCATAAACCTGTACCAAACAGCTACTACTAGACAAGCTATCAGCAGCCATTTCACAGCAGGTTCAAATAATATGCTTGTTTCACCAGACCGTGGTTGTCCATCTCTATTCTCATAGTTGTTCTGACCGTCTACTTGTGCTTGGCTCATAGACGAACTACCTTTTCAGCCACTATGTCAACTTTCCTCATGATTTCATCTAAAATATCTTCAGGTTGAATATTATTCATATGTGCTTCTGCTTTTAAAATGATTCGATGGTTCCAAACAGGTTTAACCATATCTTTCACATCATCCGGAATGACATAGCTGCGACCATTCAACAGTGCCCACGCCTTAACGGTTTTATACAGAGCTTTGCTGGCTCTTGGACTTACTCCGATGGAAACAGAGGAATGGTTTCGAGTTGCATTCGCCAGTGCTGTAATATATTTTAGAATAGATGCATGTACATGGATATCTCGGCACTGCTTTTGCATCTCTTGAACTTCTTTTGGATTAAACTTGCTGATTATATCGTCGTATGGAATCTCATCTCCAACTTGCTCGAGCATTTGTTCTTCTTCTTGCTCAGAAGGATATCCTAGCTTTAACTTCATCAAGAACCTGTCCAGCTGAGCTTCAGGAAGTGAAAATGTACCCTCCATCTCAATGGGATTTTGCGTAGCTAGTACGATAAAAGGACTGGATAAATCATATGTCTTTCCTTCAATAGAGACTTGTCTTTCCTCCATACATTCCAACAAGCTTGATTGAGTTCTTGGCAGTGTTCTATTGATTTCATCCACTAATAATACATTTGTAAAAACCGGACCTTTTTTAAAATAAAACTCACTCGTCTTAGGATTAAAAATAGAACTTCCTAAAATATCAGACGGAAGCAAGTCAGGTGTACATTGAATCCGTGAAAACAAACAATCCAATCCTTTTGAAAACGCTTTAACCATGGTAGTTTTTCCGGTTCCGGGGAGATCTTCTAATAATACATGTCCCTCAGTTAACAATGCAGTTAAGATCAGTTTTAATTCTTTTTCTCTTCCAATGATAACTTTGGCCATTTCCTGCAATAATTCATTCAATTGCTT
>JBFWMP010000235.1:1277-2971 GCA_050251575.1 Clostridia bacterium | reverse complement strand
GTAATTGATAACAAATTATCTCTTTGAGAACTGTGGCGCTCTTCTTGCACCTTTGAGTCCGTATTTCTTTCTTTCTTTCATTCTTGGGTCTCTTGTCAAGAATCCGGCTTTCTTCAAAGCAGGTCTGAATTCTTCATCTGCCTTTAAAAGTGCTCTGGAAATACCGTGTCTAATAGCTCCAGCCTGACCGGTGAAACCTCCACCAACAACCTTACAAATCACATCGAATTTATCAAGTGTCTTAGTAAGTACTAAAGGCTGTTTAAGAATCATCTTCAATGTTTCTAATCCAAAATAATCATCTATAGTTCTATCATTAATAGTAACAGTACCGTCTCCAGGTACCAATCTAACTCTTGCTACTGATTTTTTTCTTCTTCCTGTTCCATAATATTGTATCTTTGCCATTGATAACTCTCCTCCTTTTCTCTATTATATTTCCTGTGTCCATACTTCTGGTTTCTGAGCTTGATTTTCGTGTTCCGCACCTCTGTAAACTCTTAATTTCTTAAGAGAAGCTCTACCAAGAGAATTGTGAGGAAGCATTCCTTTAACAGCAATCATTACAGCCAGTTCAGGTTTCTTTGCCAGTAACTCTCTGTATGTTACTTCCTTTAGTCCACCAACATAACCGCTATGATGTTTGTAAGTCTTTTGGTCTAACTTTCTACCAGTTAAAACAGTCTTCGCCGCATTGATAACAATTACATGATCCCCAGTATCTACATGAGGTGTAAAAGTTGGCTTGTGTTTTCCTCTAAGAATTCTTGCTACTTGTGTTGCTACTCTGCCCAATGGCTTGTCCGCAGCGTCTATGATGTACCATTTTCTTTCTACATTACCGGCATTCGCCATAAAAGTACTCATAAAATTCCCTCCTATTTCATAATTAGTGGGGAGTGGGGAGCAAATGATGAAGAATTTTCTCCATCATTATATTGCTATCAACACATCCCATATGTTCATTTTTAAATTACGTAACTTGTACGTTAAGAATAGTAAATCTATTCATAATTTCAATTTGACACGTATCATATTTTAATACATATCCGATACACTGTCAAGGGATTTTTACGATATTTCTAATTTATCGTGAGTATACTTCATTTTGATGGTCCAAATACCCATTTTTCTCCTTGTAGATACTGCGCCATTTCATTTTTTAGTCTAGAACGCTTATATTAGAGGATTCCCCCCCCCATGAACTTTGAGAAGTATGCCCTAATTTGTAAAATAATGTTGAATATTTTGTCTTGCTGTGATATTATGGAATATATTTCACAAAATAATAGGGGTGATTTTATGAGGTTCATGTCAAAAGTACTTATCCTCATTGTATTGTTCATCCTGTCATTAACTACACCGATACTTGCAATTGATCCAGCTCTGAAACCAACTAATGTACATATTACTTCTGTTACTGACAGCACTGTTACTCTTCAATGGGACAAAGTCGATAGCACATCTGTAACCGGTTACAGACTATATCTGTTAGAAGATAACAAATATAGCCCGGTAGGAGACACTATTCCTAAACCTGCTGCTGCATATACTTACAGCTATTCCCTGCCTAATACTGATAATGTCAGAGAATTCCGCTTTATCATTGCTTCTATAGATAAAAATGATGCTCTTCTTGCTATGTCAGACGCGCTTACTATCCATTTAAGCGTTTCCCAATCTATTGCTTCTCC
>JBFWMP010000235.1:0-1177 GCA_050251575.1 Clostridia bacterium | reverse complement strand
GGCTACCTGGATACGATAAAAGAAAATGTTATTATCAGTGATGAAACTACTCATGTTGACATTGGCACTCTCACAGCCGGAGACGCAAACAACGATAACAAAATTAATGCTGCTGACCTCGATATCCTAAGGGAAGAATATACCGTTCAACAGCAAAACCTACTCTCTGATTTTAATAATGATGGTATTGTAGACCTTATTGACCTGACCATATTAGGAATTAATTATAATAAAACCGGCCCAACTAACCAACCTTCAGACTAATTACACAAGCAGGAAGAGGACATCAAACCTGGGCACCAGTCTGCATATGCCTAAGAGAAGAAAGGAGTCTTTATGAAGCGTATAACTTTTCTTGTACTTATACTCTTGATAATTTCTGCTGCCCGCCCTGTACTCGCAGCAGGTAACACTGATATTTATATCGAACCCAATTCCACTAATATAGAAGTTGGAAGACATTATACCTTAGACTTTTTTATTGCTAATGACTCTAACCTCCGCGCACTAGATATCACGATCTCCTTCGAAGGCAGCTCATTAGAAATTATAGATGCTAATAATACTAGCCCAACGTCATTGACCATCAATCAGCAAATCAATCCACTCGTACTGCTAAACACCATAGACTACTCTACGAATACTATCCGCCTAGCTCTTACCTGGACCTCAGCTGATAACGGAGAGACCATACCTATAGCCCAGCTGCCTTTTTACGCTATGACCATAGGAAGTTTCCAGTTCATTCCTCGGGATTATAAAGTAATTATTGCTTCTAATGAAGCATTTATTAAGCAATCGGCTCAAGTCAGTCCCATAACAATAAACCCTAAATCATCGAATAGTCATACATCCTCAGATAAAAAGTCTACGAACGCAATAACATCACAGCAGCCTGCCTTATTGCACAACTTCAGTAATGTAACAGACCTATCACCGGAACTATATCCCTGGTGTTTTGAATCAGTAAGATTTGTAGTTGAAAAAGGGATTATGTTTTTAGAAGAAAATAATAAGTTTTATCCTAATCAAGCAGTTAGAACTGATGAGTTCGATATGTATCTGTCTGGAATTATTAACAAAGAAAGCAAGTCATCTATTGCAAATAACTTCATTACCCGTATAGAGGCAGCGGTTAAAATCGCAGAAAGCTCAGCCTTGCCGCTGCCTGCTTTAG
>JBFWMP010000234.1:0-2980 GCA_050251575.1 Clostridia bacterium | reverse complement strand
CCAGGCAAGAAAACAGTCACGATGCAGCAGATCAGGAACTGGGAACTGCCCCCGGTATTGCTTCAATTTCCAGATAACTAAACTACGCGAAAAGAGCCTAAAATAATGTGCCACTCAACAGAAGATCAACAACCTGCACAGCCGCCTGAAGGGGTTGCTGGCTCCCTTCAGGGGTGTCTCGACGAAATACCTCGACAATTATCTCGCATGGAATGGCTTTGAGGCTGAGAACCCGGGTGTGGGCCGTCTTGATCTGAAGGAAATGTTACTGGACAGGATGCAAGCAATCGGAAGATGTTCCACCTATCTGGAGGTATTCCATAAGCCACTATTGCCATTTCCTGCTGCGGGGTAGAGATTCTATACACTCCGAAAACAGAGCCTAAAACAAAGCTTGAAACTATTGGATTCACAGTTTTACAAATTCCGGTAACAGGCGATCAAGGAGTAGATATTATAGCTACTAAAGATGGAAATAAATATGTTATCCAATGCAAATCTTATTCAGGGCCAGTTGGGAACGCTGCAGTACAGGAAGTGATTGATGGTAGGATATTTTATGATTGTGATTACGCTTGCGTGATAACAAATTCAAATTTCACTCCATTGGCTTACCAATTGGCGGAGAAAGCTGGTGTAATCATGTGTGCAAATGAAAAATATGGATGCACTTGGAATACATTGAAGCTTCAAAATATTTTGGATTTGATGCTGAAAACACACAAATCAAGACCTTCTGTGATATAATGGAAAAAGATATAAACTAATAATCAAATAGAGTTAGGAAATCGAATGGAATCAAATAATTTCACGTTTATTGACTTGTTTGCGGGGGCCGGTGGACTTAGCTTAGGGCTTGAGCAAGCAGGTTTTACTTCAATATTTGCAAATGAAATAGACAGTAATGCAGCTTTAACATATATGACAAATAGATCATTGGACGATAAGCACGTCTTCATCGGAGATATTACTTATCTCAATGAACATTTTCAGGAAGTAGCTGAAGGTATTGAAAACCCGTTTTTGGTTTGTGGAGGTCCTCCTTGCCAAGGGTTTTCGATGGCAAACCGACAGCGGTTGATTGATGATCCAAGGAATCGTCTTTACCTTGAATACTTAAAATTTCTTAAAAGAGTTAAACCACATTTTTTTATTATGGAAAATGTTCGAGGGATGACCCAGAAAATTGATGAAGTCATGGATAATTTCTATGAGTATTTGGGACATGAATATGATATTTCTTATAGTCTCTTGAATGCAAAGGATTATAACATCCCACAGAACCGCGAGAGGTTATTCATCATTGGTAATAATCTAGGTATTAATACCAATGATATTGTCTTTTCGATATTTGCTCAGAAACAGCAATCATTTACACTTTTTGATGCAATAGGTGACTTACCCGAATTGCAACCTAATCCAAATAAGAACAATACAAAAATTGAGAATGATGAGATAGGGTATTATAAACGAAATTTTACATATAAAAAGACTGAATATCGAAAGTATATCAATGGAGATAAAGTAATTAATACTCTTTATAATCATAAGAATCGTTATAACAATGACCGAGACATAGAAATCTTTAGAAGGCTGCCACAAGGTGCAAATTCGCTTGATGAGTCGATTAAGGATATCATGCCCTATTCTTCGAGGAATCATATGTTCAAGGATAAGTATTACAAGCTTAAATATAATGAGATCTCCAAAACAATAACTTCACACATGAGAAATGATTGTAATATGTATATTCATCCCACGCAGCCTCGAGGATTGTCTCCTCGTGAAGCTGCAAGAATTCAGACATTCCCAGATGACTATGTGTTCTATGGCCCTCAGAACAGCTGGTATCAACAGATAGGGAATGCCGTACCGGTCAAACTGGCTGAATTGATTGGGAGGGCAATTACATCATGTCTGAATTAAGCCATTTAGAATTATTCTCAGGAATTGGAGGATTCCATCGTGCATTTGACTTGTTAGGAATTGATCATAATCTAGCGGTTCCTTGTGTGGGATACTCTGAAATTGATCAGCAAGCGATTAAATCATATCAGGCAAATTACGATGTTAGCTCATCTTTAAATCTTGGAGATATCGTAACACTTACCAAAGATCGAGAAACATTAAGCAAACTTCCTAATTTTAAAGTTCTAACTGGAGGGTTTCCTTGTCAAGCCTTTAGTATGATGGGATTTAAAAATGGTTTTCAGGATGAGAGAGGGAATCTTTTTTTTGATATCTTGAAAATCTTGATAGAAAAGAAGCCTCCTTTTGTGCTACTGGAGAATGTGAGGAATCTTGTATCACATGACAAAAAACGAACGTTTTCAGTTATACGCGATTCTTTAGAAAGTATAGGGTATCATATTTATTATGATATCTTTAACAGCAATGATTTTGGGCTAGCACAAAAAAGAAATCGTATTTTCATATTTGCTGCTAGAGATATTTTACCTACTAATTTTGAGTTTTCCCAAAAACAAATAAAAATTGTATTTGACGATTTTGTTAAAACAAATAAGCATTCTCTTGAGATTCAGAACGATGTGCTGGATGTCCTTGATAAGAGTGTGAAAGATAGAAAGTACTTTCTATCAGAACGAATCAAACCGACAATACTTTCTGACGGGACAGGTTCTTATTATAGTTCATCGAAGATTAACTGTTTGATTGCCCGTCCCTTGACTGCCACGATGGTCAAGCTCCATCGTGCTAATCAAGATAACTATTATTCATTAGAATTTCTTCAGAGCGAAAATCCTTATGCCCATGCTTTCCTTCATCAATCTACTGATGATCTGTTAACTAAGGATATTCGACGCTTAACACCTAAGGAAGCACTTCAATTACAGGGATTTCCTGGCAGTTTTTATGATAAAGCGATTCAAAATAAAGTGAGTGAATTTCAACTCCTAAAACAAGCAGGAAATGCAGTAAGTGTGAATACTGTATATGCGATATTGTATTATTTATTTGT
>JBFWMP010000233.1:0-3055 GCA_050251575.1 Clostridia bacterium | reverse complement strand
CGCGATTTATAAGACGTTCAACTAATAAATTAGTATCACTTAACCATTTTATAGATTTTTCAGCTTGTCCGCAAACATCATACAAATCATCTACCCTTGATCCAGCTTGCGGGGCGCCAGAGAACTTGCAATGATAAAATTCAAACAGAAGTGTATTATTTGCATCATCTTCTTTTACTGCGATAACATCTGCTACTTCACCGGAGCCATCATCGTCAAAAATGAGCTTGTATTTATTGCGATTTTTTAATTCGGATATTAACCTAAACTGAATGCTATCCTTTTCTTTGGTTACCCTTTGAGATTCCTTGCAAATATTAGTCCCATTCCAATTCCAAGGCATAATGTGCGAATCTGGAAATGCCGAAGTTGGAATATTTTTGAGTTTAAGAAGCAAGTTGCCCTCTAGCGAAGAGCCGTCAACAAACCATATTGTTGGTGGGTTTTGACTTAAGAATTCGACAAGAGGTATTTCTCTGCTACGCATTAGGACTATACCAATACTGTGACCACTTTTATGTGTAATTGCATAGCCAGTCTCGTTGATATCAAGGACGAATTCCTCTCTGAAATCTTCATTTCCAACGTAGAATGATAGTGGAGAAGTCTCATCAAAGTGAGTTAACCCAATGTCAACAAGATAAGGTCTCACGTCGTAGTAATTTGTTTTAAGTAGGATCGAATCTCTTAATTCAGCTTCGTTTTCAAGAGGGAAATCAATACGATATGGCACAACTTCAGGACGTGTAATTATCTTTTCTGTCACAAGGGCTCCATTAAGCACAGTTCTTGTGTCAATAGTAGAATCCAATATTTTTTCTGCCTGCTTATCACACCAATTTTTCCAGTAGTTTATTGTTTCAACCCATTTAGCCCAAATAGTTCCTTTGTAAGAGCATCCAATACTAAGATATTTTCCGTTTTCATATCCTACACCGAATAGATTTGACTTTGTAGCAGTGCTTTTCGTTGCTTGAGTAATTCCCTCTCCTACGTCAACACCTGCAAACATTCTATAACGAATATGGTGATTCGATATCGCAGTTTTAAGTCCTACGGTTGAGAGCATAAGTCGATTTATACCAGAAAGGCAGCGAAAAACTTCCTCGCCTGATACTCGCTCGCAATTATTAAAAACAGCTTTTGCTAATCTATCAGCAATTCCTTTATTAGTCGTGTTTATGAAGAAGACACCTTTTTTCTCGTTCCAATAAAGTAAATGCAAATTCCAGTTTTCATCGGTAATATCACGACTAGTCGTCCAATCTACATTGCTTGAACAGAGCTCAGTTATTATCAATATTTTTTCTTGCTTATTTACAAAATGATGAGTATGTTCTTCATTAAAGACTTCGCTCCACCTCCGCCAGTTCCAGTTTACTTCTGTTGTTTTGTACATAAACATGCTAATTTTAGGCCTTATTTGGATAAGAGGTATTATTTCTTTACCAGTGAATCCGCTAGCCATTTTTTGAAATTCAACTTCGCTCCCGATTTTTTCTTCGGAAACATTTTTCAAAATCTTATTCCAGTCTGAATCCTGTGAATATAGTTCTTCCAAAGAATCTTTTATGTCATCATCAACAATATTTGCAACAACGGATGCTTTGCCAAGGTTAGTCTCAGTCCTAGCAAATCGTCCAATAAATTGGATTGTTATAGGCAATGACTTGTATTTGTCATGTATAGCACATATTTTCAATTGCGGAATGTCTATGCCTTCGCTAAACATATCTACGCATACAATAATCCTAGAAATGTTTTCTCTGACTTTTTGTAGTGCCTCTTTGTTCTTTGCAGGAGAATTGCTACTGACAACTAAGACAGGGTGGTGCTTTGAGTAAAAACGTTCATATACATTATCAAACAAATCTTTTGCACGGTTTTGTGTTGATGCTCGCACTAATAACAAGTGAGGAAATCCATTTCCAATATCTGCTTCTAGTAGTTCGACCGCTTTCGCTGCAACAGCATAATCCTTTTTATCGCTGTCAAATTCGTAAGTAGGGTAAAAGTTTATCGGCTTAAAATATCCGCGCTCCTGAGCAATTGAAAGAGGGAAGTTGTAGATAATTTCACCGTCAATTTTTTTGCCATCGTTGCGGAATGGTGTGGCAGTGAATTGTAGACACTTTACTGCATTATTAAAGGTTTTTTTGACCCGATTCCATGAACTGGCAGGTAGATGATGCGCTTCATCGATGATCAGCGTGTCGCAGTTGCTAGATAAGATTTTTATGAACTCATCGGTAAAGTGGTTTGAATTCAACAATGACATAGTGGTAACAATAATGTTGCTATTACTTACTAACTCTTCCAACTCAGTCACGTTTATGGGAGAAGATTCAAGGCAAGCAACGAATGGGCTTAAAAAAGAATCATCTATTACCCCAATTTCACGTAATTTACCGATAGTACAAAAACGATCGATTGTTTGCTTGCGTAACAAATTGCTTGGGACGACTATACAGGTCTTTGTCCGACATTCCGAAATAACTGTAGCTATCATTGCCTCAGTTTTTCCTGTTCCTGTAGGCATAACAATTGTTGCAGCAGAATTTGATACAGTCCAATGTGATTTAATTGCAAATATTGCACCCAATTGAGCAGAACGAAGCCCAATTTCAGTTTCTGATTTACTCTCCCAATAATTAAATATGCTAGTTTTCCAGGAATTTATGACATCATTAACGTCGATCTCATCCGAATCTTTTGCGACATGCACAATAAAATTTTTGGCTCCAATCCTTCGCTTCTCAAGATTCACTTTGCAAGCCCCCTAGCCAGTAAAATTAACTTATTTGTCAATAAATATTCTTATTTCAATGATTTATATGTTTTTAGCTGCAAATAATTTTAATTATTATTGATAGCATACATTTTATTTTTATAATATTTTCATTATTTTATTACTTTGTATTGTTATTGTCACTCGTGTCCAAGATAGGAAAATGAAATAGTAAAGCCTCCGTTATTGGGATATCATTTAGTTGCGAACCCAAAAAATTCCCAAATAAAACACGGAGGCAGAACAATGATAAAGTGCATGAGCCTG
>JBFWMP010000232.1:0-3061 GCA_050251575.1 Clostridia bacterium | reverse complement strand
CTCGAATGGTTCAGGTTTTCAGGATAGAAAAACTACAAGAAGAAATGCCTAATTAGGAGGTATTGTTTTGAATAGCTATAATCAAAGTCTGGAACAAGAGAAAGAATATCTCGATATGACAATAAATATTCTTCAAAGCTTAATAAAGGTTGAGACAGATAAGCTGACAGGTCAAAAAAAAGAATTGATTTCTTCCAGAAAAGAAATGTGGGAAAATTCCGTGCATTTTTCGGATGATTTCGATAAACTTACTGAAATGAATCAGCACCTTCAACAGGTGCAAAGTCGTACTTGTGATTATGAAAGCACAAGAAAGAGCATTGATAAATATTCGAACATGTTGGGATCTTCATATTTTGGAAGGTTTGATTTCAAGGAAGAAGGGTATGAAGAGACTGAAAAGATCTATATTGGAAAAGGGAATGTTACTGACCCGAATAGCAGAGCGATTGTTGTATATGATTGGAGGGCACCCATATCCAGTATGTTTTATAGGTTTGAACCCGGGAGAACTTTTTTTAAAGCTCCTATGGGAGAAATTAATGGTGAAATTACTTTGAAACGTCAATATAAAATTGCTGAATCACAGCTCAAGTATTTTTTTGATTGCAGCATTCAGATTAGTGATGAAATTCTTCAGGAGGTTCTCGGGCAGAACGCATCGCCGCAAATGAGGAGTATTATTGAAACAATCCAGAAGGAACAGGATATTATTATACGTGATACAGACAGCGATTTGCTGATTGTGCAGGGAGTAGCGGGAAGCGGTAAAACGTCCATCGCCCTCCATAGGATTGCATTTTTATTGTATGAAGGTATATCCTCAAACCTTTCATCCAGTAATATCCTCATTTTATCTCCTAATGATGCGTTTATTGACTATATCGCGCATGTACTGCCAGATTTAGGAGAAGAGAATGTAGAGCAGACAACCATGGAGGCAATCATAAGGAACTGCTTTAACGATGAAGCGCAAAATAGAAGCCTTCCGGAATTCCACGGCAGAAACAAACAGATAGAAGCATGCATTACAGGCTGCGGGGATGTGCAAGGTGATATAATGTCAAGTTGGGTGCAGTTCAAGGGTTCAGATGTATTTAGGATAATCATTGATAGATATTTAAAACTATATGAACGTCAGATTCATACATTCGAAGATGTATATTATAGCGGTAAGCTGATAGCAAGCAGGAATGAGTTGAAGGCCGAATTTCTTAATAATAAAACGAGGATGCCTATGGCAAAACGTCTGAAGAGGATAGAAAACCGAATTTTTGATGCAATAGTCAACTTAAGGAAGGATCGGCTGAAGAAGCTGGAAGGAATTGTTCAGAGTACTAACGAGCATGAATTTGAAGTGAAGTCTTTTAGTAGGCTTCTGTTGATGAAGGAAAGCCAGATTTTCACGAACAGGATCAGAGGATTTACTGAGATTGATGTTTTTGAAATATACCGAGATTTATTTGGAGATAAAGAGCTTTTCTACAAGTTATCAAGAGATTTAACGCTTCCACAGGATATTGAAGGTATGATACAAAATACGTATCAGATTATGAAGAAGGGACTGCTTTATTATGAAGATTGGACTGCTATTGCCTATATGAAGCTGAAGACTTTTGGAACTGATGAGAATAGAGAAATAAGACAGGTAATCATTGATGAGGTGCAGGACTATTACTCCATACAGCTTGCTATTATGAAGGCGCTTTACGGAGGAGCAAGGTTTACCGTCGTGGGTGATATTGCACAGTCTATTGAAAGAAGTGGAGAGCTTTCAATTTATGATAAAATACCGAAGATACTTAATAAGAGCAGAACTGTACGGCTTTCATTAAATCGCAGCTATCGTTCATCTTATGAGATTAACGAATTTGCAAAGGGGATTATAGGTGGAGATGATGATTGTATATCATTTCCGAGATATGAAGAAAAACCGGAGATGATATCCTCTATAACAGAGGATACTCTTTTAGGAATGATGATGGAAAGAGTTCAAAGATATCTTTATGAAGGATTTAAAACAGTGACAATCCTCTGCAAGACCATGAAGCAGGCAGAAAACCTGTATAGTTGCTTAAGATATAAAACAGACATCATGCTTTTTAATGGTGAGGAAAGAGAGATTGACAATATCCTTTGTGTTATGCCGGTTTATATGGCAAAAGGACGGGAGTTCGATGCGGTACTTGTGTATGGAGTTGATAATTCCAACTATTGTACACCATTGGATAAAAGGCTTCTATATATTGCTTGTACAAGAGCACTGCATAGGCTAAGTCTTTACTATGTGGGGAACAGAAGTCCATTTTTGATCCACAGCTAGCACCAGCGTGATAACGACAGTAATGGAGAGATATACAAGGAAATCCGGCAACGTTCTATTGATTCGTAGGCTCCAAAATTAATCTGCCCCTTCACTTTTTTAGTTTATGAAGTGAGGGGGTTTTTACGTCGTGCATGTTAACACAACCTAAAGAAAACTTTAATATTTCTTTAGGTTGTGTTAACATGCTAAGTTATTAGTTTGTGATAAAATGGTATACAAGTAAGTATATCTTTCCAAGTGTATCTCTGTAAATCTTTTGTATATGGAAAACCAAAAAGCATTAAGAGAAAATTTACCGGAAAGGTATTAGATGTCGTAGGCAAGATGTAGAAACTTGCAGGAATATTAGTAGATGAAAAGGTAAGATATAAGATACATATTCTAAGTATAAGATGAATATCCTAAATATAAGCATATTAATTCAAAATGAATATAGCTGATGTAGATAATAGCATACCTATTGAAAGGTAGGGACGCAAAGCCATGGGTCTAACGGAGATGTTCCAATGATCGCCAGGTTGCCGCAGCATGAGCAAGGAAACAAGTATATTGTTTGCTATGTTAAAACGACACCCGGTGTAATACAGGTGCCGTTTTTTTATTTGAAACTTTGGTTTGATATCATTTTCAACAATACTGCTGAGGGGAAGGACATAAATGTTTAGAGATTATTTTATAAATATAGCAATATTGATATCTTTCATTTTTATTTCTGCTGAAATATTTAAACATCAT
>JBFWMP010000231.1:0-3071 GCA_050251575.1 Clostridia bacterium | reverse complement strand
CTCTCCCATAGGAATGGCGGCCTCTTCATCTGATTCATTTCGCCATATTTTAATTTTAAAACTCAACGTTCTGTTCACTTATTCACCTGCTCTTATTATTATCATTTTTATGTATTGTTGATATTAAACCGGCTTTCGCTTGTAATCTGCCTAGGCGAGATAACTAAATAATACTAAGTGGCAGGTTAAACATCTTTATAGCCATAAGTATAACAATTCCTATCAACGCTATCTTTACGCTTATTTTTATCATCTTTCCAATTATTTTAAAAGCTATTAATATGATTAATCCATATATAATAAAATTCAACACCGTAGAGTCTCCTTTCTATATCTTTATATACTAGTTCACTATTATCTCGATTTTTTTAGTGAAAACGTCTCTTAAATTAACGCTTTCTTTAATACCTTTTTCATTCACGATATTAAAAAAATGGGGATAGATGCCTTTTACTGTTCCCCGGGTGATATAGTATGAAAGGTTCCGTGATGCATCAGCATTTCTGTCACGTCGAAAAGTAGCATTTTTTTCTTGAATAATAACATGGTCGCCTTCACGAACATTAATGCTTGTTTCTGTCCTCATTAGTATGCCTCCTGTCTAATATTATGCATTTCATATGCTGCACAGCTATTTATATTACCTTCTTCCGTGTAACTTGATCTCTGGCAGCCCATCGGGATATGCACTCATAATCCGCTCATGTTCTTTTAACGCTTCTTCTTTTGTTAAGAAAACATTTTTACCGATAGAACTCGCCGAAAATCCACCGGTTTTTGTCATATATGCTAGTATTCGACCATCTTTATGATACCTGCAATGGGTTATTTCCTCTTCCCACACATAGGGAGTGTTGTCTGCTTTCCATGCTGGCCTGTAAGTTTTATCTCCTACCCTAAGATTTTTTCTGCAGGTTTCACATATATCTACCAACCTAGGTATTATCATGCAGACATATTCATCAATATATCCGAATTTTCCATTTCCTGCTTTTACTTTTAGGCAGCCATTATCATCCTCATAATATTCAATTTCAATACTAAAAATATATTCTTTACCCTGATTATCTAGTTTTTCTGCTGCATGACATGCTATTACTGTTCTATACAAGAAATCAACATCTTCACTTATTCTTGGGTTAATCTCCCTCAATTTGAGTGTTCTTTGGCCTAGCAAATGACTGTTTTTGCAATTTTCAATTCTTCTTGGAATGCTCATAAATTCTCCTCCTTTTTAGTCTTGCTTGCCCTTTCAGTGAACTAATTGATTATTTAAAGTAAACATTAGAACCAAATAGCCGGCTACAATTATCATTTCTATGATGGTGTTATCGCTGTGGTAATATATCGGCATTCTTATAGGCTTTACCCCTGATAATCTTGGTAGGCCGTATGCTGTAAAAGAATCTGCCAAGTAATGGGTAAAAAGACCGGCTATATAGGCAATAATCCTATGCGAAGAAATATTCAAATAAAATAGGGGAGCGGCAAGTATGATTATACCTATAATCGGATTATGGAAGTAGGTCCTGTGATATTCTCTTTTTTCAAAACCTTTAAATAAACTAAATCTATATTCTACCTTACCTGATACTACTGATAATATTAGTATCAACCCTAAATATCCTATTACTTGCTGCATGAAAAGTGAGGGGATCATCTTTCCCATGTATTTTGTAATTATCGAACCATAGGGTGTTAAAAAGAGACACATTGCCGCTCCCAAGGTAGCTTTTAATATGGGTCTTTTGTTTTTATTGATTGGAAATAGTATCTGATTAATAAGCGAATTATTCTCATCTATATCCACCAGTACACTTGCAGTTGTACATATTGCCGTAGTTTCAATATAATTGGTTTTTAGAATATTTGATACCAATATTCCGGTTGCTGCTCCTATTAATGCATGGCTATAACCTCTCATTTTTATATCCGCTTCCTAACTAAATAAATTTTATATTATATGTTAATTGGCACTATTTGTCAAGATTTACGCATAATATCAAGCTATTTAATGGATAGGGAGAGGCAGCCTTATTCTAAGAGCATTACTTTTTTAAATACTATGATGATTGTAGCTAGGGTATGAATAGTGTACTCCACTGATACATCTTTTAACATACAAAGCCTGTTTATATAAATATCATTGAACAGTTCCTGTTTCGCTGCTTCCCATTCTTCATTTGTTATGATTACATCATATTGTAGTTTGTTCTCTAGATGTTTTCTTACTCTTTTCCTTAAGTTATCTTCCATTTTATCAATTCCTTACTAATATAATTTACTATGCACCTAATGCAATAAAATCAACTTTCTCCATGCTGAAATCCGAGGAGAAGAACTCTCTCTTTCTAGTGTTTGTTATCTTCATCGTTACTACAACTAAGGTATCATCTAATATGCCTTTTTCTCTCTTTATAACATACACATTGCCTTTATGCAACCTGTGTTCCTCATTATTCTCTATCTTTATAAGTTTGCTGTAGCGGACCTGGTTTATAATGTGCTTTTTAGCTTCCTCCGGAGATATGTTATGGTTCTGCATACGCAGCATATATCGTTCGATTGTGTGTTCCTTTACTACTATTTTTTCTCTGCATTGGCAAAAGTTTTTATTCATGTGTATCCCTCCTAGTCTTTTTATTCTGACTGTTTCTGGTTTATCAGCAATCTTGTTGCCTATCGACAGCAGGATTGCTGGCATGGTATCTAGTGATTCCGGTCTATTTTTCTCTTTTTGGATCTGTATTGCTTTTAAGTCTGGGGCAAAGCGCCAGGCCACCGTATTCTTCCGGCAGTCGTCTGAAAGCCCCTGCATGTATGCATATTTTTTGGTCTGGACATTGCGGGCAGTATGCTCTGTCTATCATTTTGTACCCTCCTTAAATATTAAATTCTATATTAATTGCAATTATAATCCATTTGGCACTATTTGTCAAGATTAAGTATGTAATTAATTGTATTTTATATTTTAATATTGGTTTTCTTAAATAAGTTGAATATTATGGTATTGAAAAGTATCTTTCTTGGTGTTATAATTATCGTATAATACATTATTTTTATCAGGGAAG
>JBFWMP010000230.1:0-3079 GCA_050251575.1 Clostridia bacterium | reverse complement strand
TCCAATCCATAGCAGTAGATGGAATAATAATTGTAACTTCTCCTCAGGAGCTTGTTTCCATGATAGTATCCAAAGCGGTTAAGATGGCTAAGATGATGAACATTCCAATCATCGGATTAGTTGAAAATATGGCGTATTTCAAGTGTCCGGATTGTGACAAGGAACATAAGATATTTGGAGATAGCCATATTGAACAAATTGCTGATAAATACAATATAAAGGTGCTTGCCAAGATACCGATTAATCCAAAGATTGCAGCGGCTTGTGATAAAGGAATGATTGAACTTTTCGATGGTGATTGGCTTGATAATATAGCAGAAATTTTAGAGAAGGATGGAGGAAAGAAAATGAAGATTGCAGTAGCAAGTGAGAAGGAAATGGTTACAGAGCATTTTGGGCATTGTGAGGGTTTTAATATTTTTGAAGTAGAAAATAATCAAATTGTTAAAAGCGAATCCATACCAAATCCCGGACATAAGCCTGGTTTTTTACCTAACTTTTTAAATGATATGGGAGTAAATGTTATCATTTCAGGCGGTATGGGTGGCGGTGCAGTAGAAATATTCAATGAAAAAGGCATAGAAGTTATAACAGGCGCAAAAGGAAATGCAAAGGATGCTACACAATCATATTTAAAAGGGGCACTTGAATCCACCGGCTCTGTATGTCATGATCATCAGCATCATGATGAGTGTGGACAGTAAACAAGCTATACCCATGAAAGTGGGAGAGCGAGTGGGGACGGTTCGAAAGCACTGAAAAAGTCCGTATTCTGTCATTCTGAATGAAACGAAGTGAAATGAAGAATCTTAAAAGTTGCTTAAATGCTAAGATTCTTCGCTGCGCTCAGAATGACATTTTAGGGCGTTTTCAACGGCATTTGATTTTTTTAGTACTTTCAGACGATTCTTGCCTTGCCTATCCAAAGTATGGCAATTGGATATAGATTATGCGCATATTGCCTCAGCGAGTCGGATAGAATCTGATGAGCAAGTTTAGCAATTAAAAAATATGATTATGAGGGCAGTATGTAAATAAACGTAATAAAGATTTAATATAAATACCGGATTATTTGTAATAATATTATTATGTTGAAATAAAAGATGTTGTTTCTAGATGTTAGTTAATTCAAACTAGGATTAGACATATACATGCTTAGAACCAGCAAATACATAAGAAGGAGAATGAGTAAGTATGAGCGAGTTATATTTTAATGAGGTAAAACACAAATTAAAAAACAAGGGAAAGGTATCTGCAGCATGGCTTCAGCTTGCAAGTAATGTAACAGCGGAGATTATGGCAGATGCAGGATTTGATGTTTTGATGATAGACGTTGAACATTCCCCGGTTGACTATCAGACAATATTAAGTATGTGCCAGGCAATAAGAGGAACAGGTGCACTGCCATTTGCACGTGCGCCTTGGAATGATATGGTAGCGTTAAAAAGAATTTCAGATTGTGGAGTAATGGGTATTTCTGTTCCATATGTAAATACAAAAGAAGAGGCTGAAAATGCAGTTAAGTTTTTAAAATATCCAAATGAAGGACTTAGAGGAATTGCTGGCAGCCCAAGAGCAGCTGGATATGGAATGAATAAAGGTTCTTATTTGCAAAGAGCCAACGCTGAGAATCTTGTAATGTGTGCGATAGAGACTCCAATCGGTGTAGCAAATTTAGATGAGATTCTGACTATTAAAGAATTAGATGGAATCTTTATCGGACCGATGGATCTTTCTTCATCTATGGGTTACTTTGGAAATCCTTCAGCACCGGAAGTTCAAGAGGTTATAAAAGGCATTGAACAGAAGGTATTTGCATCAGATAAGTTCCTTGCAACAGTGGCAGGAGGATTTGACCAAGCAAAGGTTCTATATGACAGAGGATATAATCTTATTGTTATGATGTCAGATGCTGTAGCTTTAGCAAATATGGCAGCAAGTACAGTTTCTAAATTCAAAGAAACATATAAATAAACAATAAAGTTATAATAATATTGTGAAAATCAATATAAAGCTAAAAGCTCTGAAGGTATTACTACTTCAGAGCTTTTAGCTTTATATGACGAAGAACGAATTTCTTGGTTAGAGGAAAGCATCTTATGCAGAGGATTAGTTGTAGAATTTTTCGGAATTGCTTTTCTATTGATATAGTATAATATATATAAAAAATATGGATGGTTAGATTATTTTGCGACAAAGGCGTCTTAGATTTATTCTAGGACGCCTTTGTATTGTTCGCCCAGCATGGGCGTATTTCTAATGAATGAAAGTCACTAGCATACCCTGATAGTGGGAAGTGCACAGCTCAAGGCATAGACACATCTTTGAACAGCCGAACCGCCGCTTGCGGAACCGCATGAGCGGTGGTGTGAGAGGACGGGGGTTAGTCACCCCCTCCTGCTCGATTGTATTATTGTTTTCCCAAGTATTCTTAGTAGTTATCTTTTGCTAACTTGTGGTATATAATTAATTATTATATCAAAAGCTCGAAAAGATGAATATTGTTCATTATAGGCACAGGATAATTAACGTGTTGACAAAGATTTGTTACACAATAACCCAAGCTATCCCAATACGTTAATAGATTAAATAAAATGGAGGGAAACAATGGATATCCATGATAAGGCAAGCACAGGATTGAAAGGTTTTGATCAAGCAATTGATAAACTTCGGCTAGGAGATAATGTTGTATGGCAGGTGGATTCAGTAGATAATTATAAGAAGATGGTTGAGCCATATGTCGCACAAGCTAAGAAGGATCAAAGAAAGTTGATCTATGTTCGTTTTGGCAGCCATGAACGAGTACTTGAGGATAGTCCAGATATCAAAGTTTATTGTATTGATGCAAAAAAAGGCTTTGAAAGCTTTGCAACAGCAGTGCATACTCTTGTTGAACAAGAGGGCAAGAAGGTTTTTTATGTTTTTGATTGTCTGACTGATTTATTAGAATACTGGTATTCGGGCTGGGTACAAGGGCAGTAGATAGAACGGTTGGTGACTATGCAAGAATTGTATGCCTGGATAATCCTTTGCGTGTACCTCTAATCAATTATGAAGATCAGAACAAGTATTCTCAGCA
>JBFWMP010000229.1:0-3118 GCA_050251575.1 Clostridia bacterium | reverse complement strand
ATTATGGCCATAGAATCGTAAATAAGGCAGGTGAAACAATAGGCTTTGTCAAAGGACAATTCATGCTAGAAAAAGCTATAAATAAAGTAGACAAGCAACTGCAAAAAGAATTCAAGGATGAAGTTGAAAGGGTGAATAGAAAGCATGATAAATAGTATTAAGCAATCCATAGTTAATAAACTGTTAGAATTGTATCCCAGCTATACGATTTATGATGAAGATATCCCCCAAAACTTTAAAAAACCATCATTTCTGATTACCTTAATAGAACAGGACTACAGCAAGCGGATGAATGTAAAGTTTAATAGTTTGCTTCCTTTTGATGTAGCTTACTTTAGTGATAAAAGCATAGCAGAGGTGAAAGCTGATTGTTTAGGCTTGCAATTAACTATGCTAAGGGAGTTTGACTTAATAGGCACTTATAGAGTGCTAAATAAGCAAGCAAGAATAACAGATAATGTTTTACATTTTACCTTTGATATCAAGACCTCTGAAATCAAAGAGGAAATATCGGCGAAGATGCAAGAGCAACAAACAAATACGAATTTATAAAGGAGGGTTATCATGCCAGGAACATGGACCAGTCAAAACAAAATACTCCCTGGTGCTTACATTAATTTTCTTACTAATGCTCCGTTATCTATTACACCAGGTGATAGAGGAACAGTTGTATTGCTACAAGAAATGTCAGTAGGCGTAGCTGGGGAAATGTATGCAATAACCGCAACAGATACAAGTCAATATCCAGCAGCTGTTACGGCTACAGATAAGCTACTCGTTAATGAAGCTTTAAAAGGTGCTCAGACAGTATTAGTTTATAACTTAGGCGCAGCACATACAGATGTAGAAATTACTGCTGCATTAGTTGCTCTCAAGACAGTAAACTTCAATACACTTTGTTATCCTTATGATGGAGTAACTTATGATGCTAATAAGCTTACAATCGCTACATGGATTGAAGCTATGAGAGATGATGAAGGCGTAAAGGTACAAGCGGTATTAGCAGATTATGTAGCAGACAGTGAAGATATAATAAATGTTCCGCAAGGTGTTAAATTATCTGATGGGACAACTCTTACACAAGCACAAACTACCGCATGGGTAGCTGGAATTACTGCTGGCGCAAATGTAAATCAAAGTAACACGGGAAGAAAATATGTAGGAGCTATTGACGTAGTACCGCGCATGACGAAAACGGAAATGGAGGCAGCTATCACAGCTGGAGAGTTTATTTTTAAAGTTGATACCGCCCAAAATGTTACGGCAGTATACGATATTAACTCCTTAACTAGCATTACGGCAGATAAGGGTAAGCAGTTCACTAAGAATCGCGTTATCCGTACACTTGATGGAATAAACAATGATATCGTTAAAATATTCGAATCCAATTATGTTGGCAAAGTGAATAACAATGCCGATGGTAGGTCATTACTTCGTGCAACCTTGATCGAGTATTTTAATGAGCTTCAGAGATTAGCAGCTATTCAGAATTTTACAGCTGAGGACGTAACTATTATAGCAGGAACAGACTCAGATGCAGTAGTAATTGATTGCTACATTCAGCCGGTAGATTCTATCGAAAAAATGTATATCACAGTTTCACTATCCTAGAAAGGAGGAGTAGAGAATGCCAGATAATTATGTGAGATTAGCAGATACGATATCTTCTAAAGAGGGTAAATCGTTTATTACGATTGATGGAACAAATAGAGAACTCTTTGAAATCTCTAGCTTAAAGGCTCAACTAGACTTGATTATACAGGCAAGGCGAATGATGGGGCATAGAATGACACAACACAAGGTTGTTGGAGCAGAGGGCACCGGAAGCATGACAATGTACTTTATGAACTCTGATATGCTTAAATTGGCAATTGCTTATATTAAAGAGGGCAAGTACGGTGGGTTAAAATTGCAAGTCAAAAATGAGGACGAACAGTCTACAATAGGACAACAGGAAGTAGTAATGCTCAATGTGATTTTAAAGACTATTCCGGTTGCAACTCTTGACGATCAGTCGGATGATCCTATTACCATCGACACAGACTTTACCTTTGATGATTTAGAAGGATTAAGTTATTTCGATTTACCGGAAAATTATAGATAAAGGGGCTTCGGCTCCTTTATATTTAAAAAAAGGAGAATGTTATGAGTTCATTAAAAGCATTTTTAAACCCAATCAAGGTAGAAAATAAAGAAGTAATTGTTTCAAATAGATTCATGGAAGATGGGAACCTAGTTCCATTTGTTATTAGACCGATTACACAGAAAGAGAATGAACAGCTTATCAAGAAGTACACTAAGAAAGATAAAAAAGGTGCTGAAACATTCAATCGCACTGAGTATGTGCAAGCTATGACTGCAAGTGCAGTTGTATCCCCTAACCTGGCAGATTCTGAGCTACAAAAAGTATATGGATTAGGCGAAACAGAGTGCTTGAAAAATATGTTATATGTTGGAGAATATGCAGTACTGGCACAAGCAGTTCAGACACTTAGTGGACTTGATGAAGATATTAATGAGGACATTGAAGAAGTAAAAAACTAATAAAGCAAGGTGATGCAGAGTTTAACTTAGCACACTTTGCTTTGCAGAAACTTCATATACTTCCTTCTGTACTGTCCAATATGGATGAAAAAGAAAAAGCTTTTATATATGCAAGTATTCAAGTCAGAAGTGAAAAAGAGCAAGAAGAAGCAAGAAAAATAAAAGCGAAAAAGAGGTGATAATTATCGCTACTCTAAAAGCAATGTTTCGCTTATTTGATGGGTATTCAACAACTGTTGATAAGATTAATAAGAAAACAAATGATGCAACTAATAAGATATTAAAGGCAAGCGGTTCAACTGATAAATTTAATAAAAAGCTTGAGGCAACAGGAGCTAGTGCCAATGTAGCTAGTGGTGGATTAGGTAAATTTATCGGTACTGCAGCCTTAATCGCAGGTGCAATTAAGGGCATGGGTATTGTAGATGAGTTTACCAATACCAGCGCAAGACTTAATTTAATAAATGATGGGTTGCAGACACAAGCAGAATTACAAGAAAAGATATTTGATGCTGCTAATAGGTCCAAAGGTGCTTATGGCAGTATGGCAAGTGCAATATCTAAAATGGGGTTG
>JBFWMP010000228.1:0-3125 GCA_050251575.1 Clostridia bacterium | reverse complement strand
AGGGATACTTTTTTCTTGTTTTTTCTGCCGTTCGGATGTCCGTCAGATTGCCATGTGGATAACTCCGGCAATTCGCGTTTTACCTGCATCCATGCTATAATCACATCATAACAAGAGGAAGGGAATGGCACGGATGATTGCCAATTATCAAAGAGGATTATATAAAGAATACGAGTTGTTATTATCAGAAAACGAAGCGGTGAAAGCTGAATATAAATTACTTCACAAAGAGTATCAGATATTGCAGAAAGAAATCAAATTAAAAGAAAAGCTGGAAGCCGAACTGGCAGAAAAAGTTTCTGAAAACGAAGCCCTCAAGAAGGAGATTATACGTTTGAATGCCTTTCTAAACGCAGATGGCACCAATAGCGGTATCCCCACGAGCAAAACGCCACTTTCAAAGAAAAAGATAATTCCGAATTCAAGGGAAAAGAGTGGGAAGAAGATAGGCGGACAGCCGGGGCATCCAAAGAAAAAACTGGAGGCCTTCAAAAATGAAGAAATCACGGAAACAGAGGTATACCATGCTGAAGCATGCCCATATTGCGGTGGGAAAGGCGAAGAAACCTCAAAAAACATAAATAAGGATGAGCTTGATTATGAAGTAGTCGTAGTAAAGAAACGGCATAGTTTTCCCGTTAGCAGATGCATGGACTGCGGGCGTGAATTCCATCAGCCCGTTCCGACAAAATTGAAGGAAGATAACCAGTACGGAACCCATGTGCGTGCATTGGCTTTATCACTCATGAACATCGGGAATGTAAGCGTCAATAAAGTTAGGAAAATGATATATGGTCTCAGCGAGGAAGAAATTAACCCAAGCGAAGGATATATCATAAAGCAGCAAAAAAAAGCCGCCATGGAACTTGCCCCATTCATGGAGGAACTCAAGAAAAAGTGCCTTACACTTGGAACCCTTTATTGGGATGACACGGTAATTAGCATTAATACTGCCAGGGGTTGCCTGAGGTTTTATGGGGATGCCAAAACCGCCATGTACGTGGCGCACCGGTATAAAAACAAGGAGGGGCTTGATGAGGATGGTATACTGAAACTCCTGTCGCCGGATACCGTAGTCATGCACGACCACAATAAGGTCAATTATAATGCAGAGATGTTACCATAAAAACCCAATGCACACTACGCAGCGAAGTCCACAATATCATCTTTATCCAAGACAATTTCATGCTGTTCCGCCTCTGGTGCGGAATTGCCGAATACAAGTTTTCCCAAGGTATACTTTCTCAAACAATACCGTAACTTGGAAAGACTAAGTTCTGATATCCAGGGGGTATCCCCTGAGGCAGAAGTAATATTTATCCAATTGCACTTGCTATATTTTATCAGTGTAATTTTACCTATATTATAGGCGATACCAACAGTGTGTAAAAAGCGCAATACCGGCAACAAACTATGATGTTGATATTCTTCGAAACCAAGGTGCTGTTTGACATCACGTATTGCTATCTCTATTGAGAAACGAGAGCCATATATCTCAATAATTTGAGCAGCTGTAAGATTTGCATCGGTACTGACTAATGCCATTAATTTACCTTTAGTAGTACGTAAAACCACAGTACGAACCTTTTGGGGCAGCTTTAACATCCAAACATCAGCTACTGCAATTTCTACGGTTTGTATTTTACGATAAAGCTGTACAGTGACCGTTTGGTGTTCTACAAGTTCCCAAAGGGTATTAACTTTTATTTGTTTTCCTATGGAAATAATAGTAACTGGATTATTTCCATAGGAATGTAGATATTCATTGCAGAATCGCTCCTTTAGCGGAAGATTGGGCCGATGCCCTGCAGTATCTATATTCCTATTTTATTTTGTTTTTATGCTGGTAATTGATGTATTAAGTTTTAAAAGTGCAAAACTACAGTTATTAATAGCAAAATAAAATGGAATTTAATAAAAAATTCTTGTGAAAGGATATTGGAAAGACATGGGTTCATGATTTTACTGTGCTGAAAAAATCATAGAATATTGACTAAAGAACATATGTTAGTTATACTGTTACCGAGAATTTCTTGAAGATGATATATGTATTTGGAGGTAAAATAATTGAAAAGATATATCTATGCTACAATACTTCTAGTAATGGTGCTGATAAGTTTTAATATCGCAGTAATCTATGCTGCTCCTGATGTACCAAATGTAACGGCTAGTACAACTTGTACTACGTTGACTTTAAGCTGGACAGCACAAAGTGAAGCTACAAGTTATAC
This sequence comes from Clostridia bacterium, assembly GCA_050251575.1. Taxonomy (GTDB): domain Bacteria; phylum Bacillota; class Clostridia; order SK-Y3; family SK-Y3; genus X23. The sequence goes on along the minus strand of JBFWMP010000228.1, from coordinate 894 downwards.
AGTCAGTGTTAATGGTGATATAAGGTCCGGTATAACGGGAACAACCTATACATATACAGGGTTAAACCCCAATACCTCATATTCGTATGCTGTAAGAGCAGATAGTGCGACAGAGAGCAGTGTATTTAGCAGTGGTCAAACTATTACAACAAATCAATTAGAGGTGCCAGCAGGCATAACAAGTGATGCAACTGAGACAACAATAACAATAAATTGGTCAACTGTACCTGAGGCAACAAGTTATTATGTAATGCGAAATAATGGCGAGAAGCAAACAGTATCAGGAACAACTTATACATATACTAACTTGCCTCCAGATTATGAATTAGGATTCGCAGTGTGTGCTGCTGTAGTTGGTACCGATGGAACTACTTTGGAGGGTGCCTATAGCTCGACTGTAACCACAAAAACTCTCCCTGAGCCTATATATAATCTTGAATTTGACGGAAGTAACAGCATGAATTTAGGCAATAGTCCGGACTTAAAGCCAACAGGTGATTTTACAATAAGTATGTGGATAAAACCTGATAATACAAATAATAGGTATTCTGATATAATAAGCTGCCATGGGGCTACCGGAGGATATGCAATACAGCAAGATGGATATACTCCAAACAAGTATCTTTTCAGTTATTGGAATGGTTTCGTTGGCAGCTTTCAAAATCAATTCAACTTAATGCAGGCGTATGGCAGCATGTTGTGGTTCAGAGTTCCGGCAATATTATACAGATCATTCTTGACGGACAGGTAGTAAGCACAACAAGCTGTTCAGGAAATATACAATATGATCAAACCAGTTTGTATTTAGGTACGAGTTCAATTGCACCTGACACTAGAAATTTCAAAGGCAGTTTGGATGATGTTGCAATATGGAACAGGGCGCTAAGCCTCCAG
>JBFWMP010000227.1:0-3172 GCA_050251575.1 Clostridia bacterium | reverse complement strand
TTTGCACGTATGTGCATGCATTCATTCCAAGGCAGGTGATTTCCTTATTGGAACTGTGATTCCCGTCAAGCGGAAAGGTGATTTCCTAAGACCGGACTGGTGCTGTAAATATGCCCGGAATATTCACAAAAAGTATTAATCTAAGGATTATCTAGGTTGTACAATTAAGTTCGCAATTTGCTTAAGGATTTGAAAAAGGTCATCGGATGCTCCATACATACTGTTAAATACCATATCAAAACAAGGAGTAACTCAATGACCACCACATCCCGTGGGAAAATTTGTAACTGACTCTAATATTCTGCTACTCGGATTATCACAAACCTCTTCTTGGAGTGGGTTAGAATTGTAGTTCATATGGTAAAGATAACGAAGTAATCTGGGTAGCAGTTCTACAGAACAGAATGTTGGGCTCAATATATTCTATACAAATTTAGTAATTGTAGCATTTAACTGTTTTCGAAGAAATTTCCTCAAGTCGAATAAGTGAGATTCAACAAAGCGGATACTTGCTCCTTCTGTTTCCGGATCCAGTGAGATGGGAATCGTAAGAATGCCTTTTTTCGCATATAGTATTTCATGCTGAAGATAATCCATCGCTTCTTCATCTTGCTTGACGTATTCTTGATATTTTGCACTACAAACAGGACATAATGCTAAATGAGTGGCTTCGAATTCCTTGAGTATTATATCTTTCGAAAATAGCTCCACAGCTTCAAAATATGGTTGACCATCACGCTTTTTAAAAGGCATAGGATTTTGACAAATTTGACAAAGCATTATTTCATTCTCATTTGTGTAGAGTGATTTAAGCCAAGCGCGTGCATCTACGGTATTTTTATTTACATGAACAGAACGCTCTTTTTTCTCGAATATCTTTTCTGAACTTGAATCTATAGCCTCTGCTAGTTTGGCTTCTCTTCTCTCAGGATTCTTAACAGCTTTCTCTGGAAAGTGTAGTGAGCTTTCATTTTTGTAGCTTGAGAGAGTCTTTTGCAAGACTTCAATGGCGTCTACACCCTGGTTTTGCAGGGCTTTTATGGCAGAAATTATTTCCTCTGCTTCTTCATAATCCTTGAAACCAATTGCTTTGGCAATTTTCACTTTTTCTTGGTATGCAGTTGTTTTGGCTTCTTGGCGCCATCCGAATCTAATTTCTCTGAGCAATCCGTTAGAATAATTTGGTTTAAAATCAGGATGCAATTCATCAATTATTACGTCTTCAGGCCTTAAGAAGATACCTTGTTTATTAGGTATCCATTTGTAGCTTTTAAGAATACACACTACTGTTGATGGAGCTGAGTTGATTTCAGTTTGTTTGTTTGGAGAATATTGAGCAGATGAAGCCTCTGCATGGGCTGAAAGTAAAGCTTCCCAAATAAGAAAGCTAGTTTTAATCGAAGGAGCTTTTTCTAGATAATCAGTCAAGAATGGAATTGTATAGTCTTTCTTGATCTTCTTTAACGTTTCTTTATTCGATTCAAATCCTCTATGAAGGTCCTCTTCATTGTATTCAGAGAAATATGAAGTTTCTTCAACTCTTAGTCCTGTTTGAACACCAATCTTCATTGCAAAGTCTACAAAATCTGGTGGTTGAATATCTTGATGATTATAATATCCATAAGATACTTTCTTTGTATTATTTATTGGACACAATGCTGCAAGTCCAGTATCTTTGAATGGTAAATCAAGCACTAGCTCTCGCGAATTAGTAAGAACTACGTATGAAGGATCATCACTATCACTTGCTAATATTTGCTTGTTCTGAAACAAATGAATCTGCGATGGATCTCTCTTTAAATAGTTTATGCATCGCGCAATAAACCGGTAATGCTCGGAAGCAGCAGAGTGTTCCTTTTGATTTTCCAACTCATGTTGAATTAAGCTGAGTTCTGAGTATTCCTTTACACCAACAGCGTGAAAAAAATGTTCAAGACTTTCTCTTTGCGCAGTACTTAGATTCTTCCAAATTTCAGCTTTCACAAAAGGTACTTTTATGGGAGGTGCTGTTATTCCATTTGGAGGAATAAAAGCTAGAGCTGGTTTAACATGAGATATGTTGTTATCTGAGTCAATTGCTCTTATTATCGCAACATTAGATAAGACTCGTTTCAATTCATATTCTTTTGCCTCAGCTTCAAGAAGCAGATAAAAATCAACCAACCACTTATCAGATTTGGTCTTTAACAGAGCTTCAAATCTAGTCTGTTTGTTTCCTAGATTTTGATCATACATATCACGTAATATGGTTTTCCCATTCATTTCAGCAATGTTCAAATCTTTGACCAATCGTTCAATCTCTGTTTCATTGAACCCTGGGGAAATCATCCACTTTTTTATTTTAGAATCTCGATATAGCAATTGAATGTCTGAATCTGTAAAGCATTTTGAAATCCTTGCTGGTCCTCTAATCACACATCTGGCACATTCGTACGTTCCGTCGAGACAAGGAAGGAATGGGTTTAGAATAAGAGCTTCTCGAATCTGATTTTTAAATTCCGTATAGAAGGATGGCAAATCCGAACTTGAATTTGGTAATATTTGTAGGAAAGAAACATTTAGATAATTCAAATCACGAATCTTTGGGAGAGAATTCACGAATAATTCTACTAATGCATTTTTAAGTATCTCATTGTCTCGACTATCATGAATGCTATCTCTCGCAACTGTTGAGGAAAAAGGTGCGTGTATATGGAAATGTAAGTTTGATGTCTCTTTTTCTGCAGGGAAATAGACAAAGACCTGTCCAGGATTGCAGGGAATGATATTTCTTCTGTTATCATGAGTTGTGGTTGTAGCAAATGCAATCCCAAGTGGGCAGTTGACAGTCCTTTTGTCAGCGGTTTCAATAGATTTGGTTTCAGAAAACATCAACCATTCAGATTCTCGAACTTCTCCAATCGTATTAGTTGTTTTAATCTTTACTAGGTAGTCTGGAAGCTGAAAACGTTCAATTACGCCAAGATGAGTACCGTATAAGGCTTCGCCATATGCCTCTTGAAGTAAACCAAGACATTTATCTGTGAACTTGAATTCAATTTTTTTGGAGCCAATTGCAAAATGGGTTTTCAAGAACCCCATAATGCATAAACATGCAAAATCGTTACTCACACGCCCCATGCCTTTGCTGGCCCATATACCTGACAGGAATCTGCCTGGATTTTGTTGTTAA
>JBFWMP010000226.1:0-3172 GCA_050251575.1 Clostridia bacterium | reverse complement strand
CGTCACTGTTCTCTTCTATTTCAGGGATTGCTATGTATTCATTACCGGTACAGATCATCGGGAACCTCTACTTATGCGTTTAAGTAATTATTAGAATGGAAGAGAGGTTCTGTCAAGGGAAAAGAGAAGAGAATATAAAAAGAGGTCGTGGATCAAAAGTAATCGCCAAGTAGAAGCTCTCAACAAGTACGAGAGATTTTAATTACAATATGACGAATTTTCATCATATTCATAGAGTTTGGCGAAATATGAGATACGTTTATAATTTTTATATCAATAGAGATAATTTATTTATAATTATGTATTTACTTACACATATAATTGATTTACTGTAAATATACTCAAAGCTCCTAATCAATATTACATCTGTGGCCTACTATCCAGAGGGAGTGGGAGGTGTGTTAATGGATGAATGTTTTGAATAATCATCCTTATGACTAATACATGGGTTGTAAGAGCCAAAAAAATAGGAGTAAAACATGACAGAATATCGAAAAAAAAAGGGTAAAGATACATGGCACTGGTGCCAGAATTGTCAAAATTGGCCACGTACTGATTATGAAACCCATAGTGGGAAACCATCAACTGGGGAACTTTGCAATGAATGCAAATCAAAGGAGAATAACGGAACCTGTAGAAAATAATCTATAGTCATCTCGGCTTATGGGCTCTTACAATCCACAATCAATTAGAGTCTGTAAAGTTTTCTGTGTAACGGGCTTTCTCACCCATGGGAAAATCGATTTCCATTTTCTCAACAATTATCTCACAATCGAGACCAGTAACTCTGGAATTCTCCGAAAAAACTCGATCAATGTCGGCTTGATCAAAAACCGGACAAGAGACAAAAGAGTTGATCTTATTTTCAATTTTCAAGTTGGGATGAAGCTTTTTTAACTCTTCCAATTTGCTTCTGTAATATGGCGTGTCATATCTATCTTCTTTTTTAAGAACTTTCCAAACTAGATGAGCATTCGCTTCCTGTAGGATTACTTCTCTTACATTTTCAATCACTTGAGACTCACTTCCTCTGTCTCCCAATTCTTTTTCCAACATAGTTTTCCATGCTTCTATTGACTCCAACATCATATCTCGCAGCAGCTTAGCATATTGATATTTCAACTTACGTTCTTTTGTGGTATGTTTGGAAATAAATTTAGTGTCAGCTTCAAGCATTCAAAATTCCTCCTACCAATTATTCTCGACACTATAAAATAATGTATCGATTCAGCTATTCATAGCTATCACAAACTTTTTCTATAAAATTTATTTTTATTGACGATGAGAATAATTATACTTATTTTTAATACAACGGAACAGGGATGTTAAATGCTCCTAATTGGTTCGTTAAATCGAATGACACTTAAGCATATATGCTGAAGTGTAGTTTTAAGCATGCAGTGTCAGGGCGCTATGCTTTACTACTCCAGTGCTCTTTCAGAGTATTGAGTCATCATTTTGGTCGTGATCAACTTTGACAAGACCGATAAGATGTAGATAGCTTTGTGCATTATAGACACTTCATAAAAACTGTATAGCTTCCATAATAAAAATGGGAGCACTTGAAGATGTGTTGGGGTATGTCGTGCTAACATCGGTAATTTCCTTGTTAAGAATGGAGCACACCTCCTTGAGGGGGTAAGCTTAACAGTTAGGAGTTGCCTATGAGAAGAAAAATCAGGAACTCGCAGTCATTTAAGTACAATAACTTAAATTCTGGAGTTCAAGTGAAGATTAAGTGTAAATCAATTGAAATTACACAATCTTCTGATTCTCATCCTGTGCCGGACGCACGACATGTTTGGGCTTCGTTTTGGATGGTTTTGGATGGAATAAAAATCGTATTAACGATTCTTGGTCCTGTCTTACCATTTATATCAGAGTTCTTGCTCCGACACATTTTCTTTTTCAAAAGGGGCTCAAATCAAAATTGGATTTCTCTAAATGCAAACTGTATGATGTAAAAACAAAGAAACAACTATCGAGAATCTTGTCAATTAAAGACAAACGGTTCTTCAAGCAATCATTTTGCATCAAAAATATTACACCTTACTTGATGGAGGGTATTAATCATAAGAAAAGATTAGTCGAACCATCTACCCCACAATTAAAAAAGATACAAACAAGAATCAAGAACCTATTACAAGACATTCCAGTTGGGCCCTACGTTTTTTCGGGAACGAAGGGAGTTTCGTATACGGATAACGCCAGTTATCATAAAGCTAGTTCAGCCTATATCTTTAAGACCGATATTACAGGGTTCTTCCCAAGTATCACACGAAACTCTGTCTATCAATTTTTCCATGATGCTCTAAAAATGAGCCCCGATACAGCAAATATAATAACCAACTTACTTACAATAGACTTACTGAAGGTTCATCATGTGAATATTGAAGAGTGCTTTGAATTTTTAAATTGCAAAGGTATTACATGTACCAATCATTTACTAACTGGTTCTCCAGCAAGTACGATACTTTCATATCTGGTAAATTATCAATTATTCGAAATGCTTTTTGAAAATGCGAAAAAATTATCTATTAATATGACAATCTATATTGATGACCTGACTTTTTCCAGCAAGTACAAAATTCCTCATTATTTTAGGAAGAACATCCTACACCTTCTTAGAAAAAACGGATATACCCCATCAATGAAAAAAACAAAATATTATGGGGAAAGCAATGCAAAACTTGTTACAGGCGTAGTTATATCGAAGAACGAAATGAAGGTACCTAATAAACTTCGCCGCAAGATTCTAGACTCATATGCTGATTATTCAGTTAATGATATTAAGAGTGCTCAAATTGCAAAAGGCATCCTAAATTCTGCAAGACAGATTGAGCCTAATATTTTTCCTACGCTTGTTTTCAAATAATAAGGCTTTTGTTAAGCTCTTACTGACATTGAACAATTCTTTTCAAGCATGAGTAAATCGTTATCGTTATTTACATCTCATATTGCATTGTATCCGAGGTACTTGAAGTTATATTATAAAAGAAGGTTATTTTCAAAAAGAATCTTTTCCTTTGAGCCTATGGGTAAATTATTTTAAAACCTAATCTGCACCGTGTTGATAAAATTCCATTGAAACAAGATCAGCCTCAGCCGTATACTGATGGTGTAATTTGCGGAGGCAGTTGGCTGGATAGTTGCGATGTGGTAGTCCCTATCC
>JBFWMP010000225.1:0-3352 GCA_050251575.1 Clostridia bacterium | reverse complement strand
TTAAGAGAAACATATATGCCGGCTGTATTGATTGAAACAATGTTTATATCCAATTTGCAGGAGGAAGAACGATTAAATGACCTTCAATGGCAAGAGGATTTTACCACTCATTTATCAAAAATCATACCCAATTATTTGGGATATGAGCGTGTGAGAGAGGAAGAAGAGAAGCATTATGCCCAAGATGCTTTTGATATGTGGAAAGAGAAAGGAATCGTTTTTGAAGATCATGACTTAAATGTGCCCATAACTTGGGGGGAATATGTGATTACGCAGCATAGACTTAGAAATATAGAATAAAGGGGAACAATGATACCACCGACATTACTGGGTGTCGGTGGCGTTATTGTTTGTTGCCTTTTCTATCAAGTCATCAAAGCTTTGACGTTGATTTTGGCGTTTTAACAGTAAAATTTCTTTGTTCATGCGTTCTATAGTAGTGCATGCCACATTATTTTGTGTTTCTTCAATATGGGTGATCTTAGTTAACAAGTTTTGAAAGTTTTCTCTTAGATTTTCAATTTCTATACCGTATTTGGCATCCAATTCTTTTCTCAACTCTTCATCAATTTTCGGCATATGGTTTAATTCCAATAATTTTTTTTTAGTTTGCAGCAATTCTTCCTGAAGCATATTCATCATGATCTTGAGCTTGGTAATTTCGACATTATCAGTACCGGAATCCAGTTGTGGAGGTGCAGGAACCGAAGAAGGCGGGAAGAATGCTTCCGTCTTTTGTGATTCAGTAAAAGATTTACTGTTTTTTCGTGCAAATTCTTCAATTTCATAACCGTCAACTTTGTATTGAGTTTCTATTTTTTTATCCGGCAATTGCTCGAGATAGGCAGATATCAGATATAAATTGACTTCAGAGTTTGTAGTATGACCATAACAATGGTCACAGATAAAATTGCTTTCATCACAATCCGGTGACAGTCTGCATCCGAATAAGGAAAGAGTACCATATCTGGGGGCGGTAAACGGTAATGCTTTAGTCCATGTTGTCCCATTATCATCTGACGAACTGCTATAAATTTTAATATCCTGCTGCCATAAAATCCACAATTTAGTACTAGCTTTAAGTATGATTGGAAGAGTATCACCATAGCAACGGGAGTAAATTGTAGTTTCCTTATCCCATAATTCTTTTTCAAGGGTGATTAAAGATTTGCGGGTGTAAGCAATATCATAGAATCTATCATTTTTTCTTAAGTAGATGAGATGCATATTATCCTCCCGATCTATTAGTATATAAGGCAGGCTGGCATCTTTATCCTGATGTTCTATTGGAGTAAAGTTGCTCCAGGCTTTTTTTGACCAAAGGTAAACACTATACCCGATTCTATCCTTCTCTATTTCACTCTGATAATAAGCATGAATGTTATTTGAGTTATCTACTGAAATAGAGAAGGGTCTTTCGTTTTTAATTACATAATCTACTACTGCTGGTGGAACATTGCTGTTATCCAGCATATGATGAACGAGTAAACTCTTGTCTTTGTAGTCGATAATATAAAAAAGATTGATCCAGTTATTGATATACATTATTTTGAAATGCTTGGGGTAAGCTCTATTGGTTTTGCTTTGTAAAATAGTGTATTTATTCCACTGCTGACCGTTATACATTAAATAGATGATAGTCCCAAGTTTATCCTGACATATGAGATGGATATTATTTTTCGCATCGACGGTGACATCAAAATCCCCTTGCCCTTCTTTTAAAAGAATCTCATAATCACTCCACTTAGCATTTATCCTTTTCTTGTAGCAAATCCCGGTAGTAGAAAGGTAAAAAAAGTGCCATTGTTCCTTCGTAGATTGTTGAAGTACGCATTGATTAGATATTATTTTAGCCAAAAAATCACCCCGTTCATGAATTAAGCATTGAGAGTTAAGGACTATTTTTTATTTTCTATCTGCTCTCTACTGTCCACCCCCCACTCTATCTATATGCATACTTTTATTGCTTTATATAATTTTTTTCAAATTAATCACACATAACATGAATTCACATATTATGTTATTGAAGGAAGATATCCTTGCAAAACAAAATAATAGTAATAGGAGGATAGATTATGGGCGAAAGACTTAGACCAGGTCCAATAGCTGGCAATCCAGCATTCAGAGAAGCAGTATGCATACAAACAGATAAAGTTTACGATTCCTGTAGAGAAAAAGATTGTTTGGAAGACTTACGAGTATTCTTAACCAGAAGTGGTCAGCAAGTTGTTGATAGAGCCGTTAATGTTAAATGCAGAAAGTCTGAAATTATCTGGGTATACCCTGATGTAGAAGCTGTACCATTTAATAGGGGGTTCTATACTGTAACAGTAAAATTTTTCTTCAGAATTACATTGGATGTATTTACAGGTGTTGGAAGACCTACAGAAGTTCAAGGGTTGGCGTCATTTGACAAGACCGTTATATTATTTGGTTCGGAAGGCAATGCTAAAATTTTCGAATCCAAGTATAAAGAGGATGCTTTTGATCCACAGTTATGGCAAAAAACCAATATGCCAAAAGCAAAAGTTGAAGTTGTTGATCCAATCTGCTTAGCTGCTAGATTTGTTGATATTACAGACAGATTATTCACAGCTGGAGTTGATGAAATTGATTTGGCAGGAGTGCCTCAAAATGTTTGTGACTGCTTTGATGAAGAATTAGTAGCTGGTGTTGAAAGAAGAAGAGTATTTGTTTCATTGGGATTGTTCTCAATCATTAAGATTGAAAGAAATGTTCAGTTATTGATTCCGGCATATGATTTCTGTATTCCTGAAAATGAATGTATCGCAGCTACGGAAGATAATCCTTGTGATTTATTTGAAAGAATCAGATTCCCTGTTGACGAATTTTTCCCACCGCAAAGATTTGATTTTGAGGGTGCAGAAGATGTATTTAACGAACGAAGACCTTGCAAAGATTAGTCAAAAGCAAAAATCCACGTACATTGGTGCGTGGATTTTTTATTTGTGAGCAGATAATAATTGTAGTATATTAGTAATAAGATATGCTGATGTTATCAGACAAATAACCGTAATTGACGTAAACTATTATGAAGGCAGTGAAGGGGATGGTAACTTTGGAGCTCACGGATTATGAGATTATACAATTGTGCTTGAAGGGAGATCAAGATGCATTTGAAGGTCTTGTTAACCGATATAAGAAGCTGATATATACCATAGTTTATCGAATACTCAACGACAAGGAAGAAGCAAATGATATTGCGCAGGAGGTATTTATAAAGTTATTCCTTTCACTGGATAAATATAATCCTGAATATAAATTTTCTACGTGGTCTGCAAAGGTTGCTACTAATCTTTGCTTGGATAAGCTGAGGAAGAAAAAGATTGAT
>JBFWMP010000224.1:0-3387 GCA_050251575.1 Clostridia bacterium | reverse complement strand
CCTCCTATAAATAGATTGTCCACTCCTGTGGAAATCAAAGTATAGGATATTTTTCAGCTGGCCGTGTTTGCTCCGCTCAGTGGCCGTTTTTCAGCGCATCACTGACCGTTTTTGGGAACCATATGCAATTATCACTTGATAATGATACTTTCAAGATTTTTATGCTAAAAAAGCTACTTTATTTCTATTATTAAGCAATTATTTCACTTTTATAGATAATCTACTCAATATCTACTTGCGCTCGTCACCACATCAATTTCATCTTGCTTTGCTACGGGTAATCAACTTTTCATATTTCTTATGCTTTCATCACGATGGTGAAAGTCCCCCGTTTAGTGAAAGCAAGGTACCTTAAGAGTTCAATCATGAAAAGTATTGAGAATCAAATATAAATACTACCTGCTCGTATTACATATCTGCTCTATATTGTTTTTTATTTCTAATTGTAATTGAATTCCGATTTTTCAATCCAGAACTACGTTTTCAATGAATAACGTACAATGTTTTCTTAATTCAATTGAGATGCTACAAGCACTATTACACACTAATCATTCCGCCTTCAAGTGATAGCGGGGTTGCACACAAAAAGTTGACCTTTTCTCTGATGTTAATTGACTATTCTCATCACCATCTATACTAGCCGTCTATCCACAAGTTTGCATAAATAACTTGCCAAGCCAATCAATTCAATAGCCTCACCAACATTCATCTGCTTTCTATCTCCATGAGTTGTGGGATTTCTAACACTCATCATCACTCCCATCGCCATGAACTTGATACCTTGTTGAATATTAATCTCATCTTGGGTACTGCAAGGCGTTATCTTTATACTTGGATTGGTTTCAGAAAATGCCTTAGCCATCAGATCTTTCCCATACTCCAATTTTGGGGCGGAATGAATATCTTGGACTAGTTTTTCGAATCTCTCGAAACTTTTCCTTACTGCCTCGTTGTACTGACCGGAAGAAAATAAGTTGACTATATCGTCTTGTAAAACACTTTGATGGAGAGGCAATGCTTTGAAAGCATTTAATATGGTTACACTAGGTGCACATAATGTCGAAGGGTCAGGATGCTCCAATGCTGATAATTCTTTTTCGATTGGAAACCCCAACGCAGCCATCTCTTTCGCAATCTCACTCAACAATGATTCCTGAACCGTTTCTCCTTGATTTGCTTTCCATTGCATTCCACGCTTAACAATTTCCACAACCAATTGCTTGGGGGTATTTTTTCTATATCTGAGAACATCGCTCAGAAAATTGCTTATGTCATTTTTCTTGTTCCTTTGCTTTTTGAAATACTTTGACAACCGCCATTCTTTTGCTAGATTCTCAATACTGAAAGAATGTTCACCAAACGTTGTTGAAGGTGCAATAAAAGACAGATGATCTGCCAAATTATTGATATGCTCCTTTCTCTGTCTGGTTATCTTAAAAATAACTTTTGGAGAATTCTTACGAACAATAGGTTTCTTTGTATGACTATCTTTGGCACTCTTCATCTTTTCACCCCTCTTGATACGCCTCCCAATTCAATCGACAAAAACCATCCACTCCTCCTGCAGGAAAGAAATTTGGATAGATTTTCTGAAACTCAACTTTTGCCTGATCATAGGATAGTCCTGAGAATTTACCTTTCCGTGCTAGAAACAAAAGAGCAATACCTGGAGAACGTGACATTCCTTGGTTACAGTGCAGCAATACCTTCAAGCCTTTGTCTAAATTATCAGATATAAATGCAAGTGCCGTATTCACCAAGGACTTGGGGATATAAGCTGGATCATGTGCATCAATCATATTTAACGACATCTCAGATCCCCTGATGGCAACCAAATATTCAGGATTGTTTTTTGGTGCCGCTTTCCCTGAATATCCTAGTGCCCTACGGTGATACGGTTCTTTACAGGCATGTACGGTAGCCCAACCTGGTTGATGTTCAACCAATTTAAAACATTCTTGATCCCCTACCCAGAGATTTGGATATACTTCTTTCATGCATGCCTCACTCATATTCAATATAAAAAGGAGTATACAGATAGACCCCTTCCAAATAGAAATCAATCAAGGACAATGCAAGCTCTTTTGGGGGTATTGGTTGATTTGTTAATTCGAATTATAACACAAACCCATTGAAATCAAAGTATTTTATTCAGATATTTTTTTAATACAACTCATTACATCTGAAACTCTTATATCATCAACAAAATATGCTAATTTATCGTCATAGTTAATAGGATATGATAAAAAACTGCCGCTCAATAGGAAGGTGTATATAGCAGGGGCTTTTTCTGAATATTTTTCAATTTCACTGGTTCCAGAACTGGGAAATACATACTGTCTACCCCCTGAATTGTTGAGAGAGATATTCGCATAGTAGCAACCTCTCCTTGGTAGAGATATTTGCAAAGTATGCAAGTGATTTAAGGGAATCGGGAATCTCAGAAATATTATATTCCTCTACCCTATTTCGTTTCTTCAGCTCGTTAAGGACCCTCACATACGCTTCATCGAGAGGAATCTCAGCAAACCTCGCATAGCTCGCATCATAGTAAAACACGGGAGTAGCTGAAGGAAGTTCTCCGTAGTACGCAAAGAGAATACTCTCATATTCCTTCTTTCGTAACAACGAAAACAGAGAACGATGATTAACACTCGAAGCATCTCTTATCGGGTCTTTCTTGATTTTGTTACTCAATCTGTTCTGCTTATTCAGAACATATATGCCTACAGGAGTATCAGCCAGTTCGGATTTGAGCTTTGAAAATCCAGATTCCGATGTTACAACACACACATGGTCAAACGCTTTGTAATAGTCTTCAAGCTGTCCTCTCAGTCGATTGAATGTATCCAATTCTGTTTTAATCTCATACACAACAGCTTTACCGTTAATCAAGACAAAGTCTGCAATTGAATTTCCTATGGGTACCTGGGTCAATGCTGTTGTGGTGTGTATGCTATGCTTTCCCAAAAGCAATTTCATAAGCAGTGTGTTCTGATAAAAATATTCATTTCTGTAGGTTTGAGACATGAACTGATACATTTGAGATAGTATCTCACCATAGCTCAGAGCTTCTGGGGAAGGTATGTATTGTTGGGCAACTTGAGTAAGTGCAGGAGGGGTTCTATGGTTTAGTAAGTCTTTGAACATATTCTGGGTGAAGAGCTTATTGATGATTGCATTATTTGTAGTCAATCGATGCCCTCCCTTGTTCATTCCTCATAGTCAATTGTTGCATAATGGGCGGTGAATTTCAATCAATATCATGTCAATAGACTCAGAAATGTCACCTTCTGTACAATAATCATTTTACATCATACATTATATTCTTGATACTTGCACCCTCCATTCAGGGGAGTAACTGGGTGGAATCTGGTATCTTTGCTA
>JBFWMP010000223.1:0-3398 GCA_050251575.1 Clostridia bacterium | reverse complement strand
GACGACCACTATATATAGCGTAACAAATAACACAATTTAACGATAAGGCTCCATATATAGCGTTTTACGTGCTAAGACGCGGACGGTTAGTCGTTTTGAAGAATAGGACAAGGTGCTAGGTACCCCTTACCTGGCTCCTTGGTATCAGATTAAACCAATATAATAAAAAGAGATATTAGTTACCACTAAGCATCGAAAGCTGCATAAATATGCAGGAATCGAGGGGTTTAGGGATATGGGGCTTGAAGAGCTGAGACTTGGAGTGAGAGAGCACGGAGCAGGTTAGCCACACCGGTATTTTGGCACAAGGCTGAAATAGGTGGTAGGGAGCTTATGAGCATAGGGTGGGAGTGAGGAGTTCCTGAGGGGGAGCCCATGTCTTCCCTAAACGCTGTCCTGACTAATCCAACATCACGAGGTTATTAGTACAAAGGGGAATTGCTTTGAGTGAAATAAAGAAGATTCCATTTTCTCCTCCTGATATTACACAAGAAGAGATTGATGAGGTAGTTGATACCTTACGGTCAGGTTGGATTACCACCGGACCGAAAACAAAACTGTTTGAAAAGAAGTTAGCTGAGTATTGTCACACCAGTACTATGTGTTGTCTTAGTTCTGCTACTGCTGCTCTTGAGCTTTGCCTCATTCTTCTTGGAATAGGCCCTGGCGATGAGGTTATTACAAGCGCCTACACATATACAGCATCTTGTAGTCCCATAATTCATGTAGGGGCAACCCCTGTACTGGTTGATGTAGCGCCTGATTCATTCCATATAGATTATGAGAAAGTTGGTAGAGCAATTACCTCAAAGACGAAAGCAGTAATCCCCGTTGATATTGGCGGGGTGATGTGTGATTACGATGTTCTTTACCAAGTGCTTGAAGAGCATAAAGCACTCTATTCTCCCAACAAAGAAATTCAATCTCTATTTGATCGAGTCATAGTCATCTCAGATGCTGCACATTCTATTGGTGCTACCTACAAAGGGAGCATGTCTGGGCAGCTTGGAGATTTTTCTGCCTTCTCTTTTCACGCTGTAAAAAATTTAACTACGGCTGAAGGAGGCGCACTCACCTGGAGAGATCGTGAAGGATTGGACAATGATAAATTATATCATCAGGTCCAATTGCTATCTCTTCACGGGCAGAGCAAAGATGCTTTATCAAAGACGCAGTTTGGTGCTTGGGAATATGACATAGTCGGTCCGTACTACAAGTGTAATATGACTGACATAATGGCCGCTCTTGGGCTGATACAGCTTAGAAGGTATCCAGAGATTCTTAAGAGAAGAAGACAGATAATAGAGATGTATGACGAAGGGCTGAAAGATTTACCAGTTACATCTCTAGTACACTTCACGGATACCTATGAATCGAGCGGGCATCTCTACTTGATGAGGATTAACGGCTATACAGAGCAAAAGAGAAACGACTTCATTAAGAAAATGGCAGAAGCAGGAATCGCTACCAACGTCCACTATAAGCCTCTTCCGATGCATACTGCATACAAGAAGCTTGGCTTCAAGATAGAAGACTTCCCAAACACCTACAAGCAATTTGATAATGAAGTGACGTTGCCATTGCATACGTGTCTGGAGGATGGGGAGATTGAGTATCTCTTACAGAGTGTTAGAGATATACTTGTTAGGTGATGCTGGATGTTAGTTAAGCGATGGGAGAACCTTCCGACAGACATGCAGAATGACGCGGTTAGGCCGTATTATGAGATACTGCGAAGGAAATCAGCGTCTTTATTTATTAAAAGACTTTTTGACATAGTGATGTCAATTGTATTGCTAATTGTTCTTTCCCCTGTCTTTTTAATTGTTGCCATTCTGATAAGAGTTGACTCTAAAGGTCCTGTGTTTTATCGACAGGAACGTGTCACCCAGTACGGAAAGATCTTTAAGATCTTCAAGTTTCGCACCATGGTGCAGAACGCAGACAAGCAGGGTTCTTTGGTTACTATCAATAATGACTGCAGGGTAACTAAGATAGGCAAGAAACTACGCAAGTATCGGTTGGACGAGACACCTCAGTTGTTGAACATTTTATCAGGTGACATGACCTTCGTCGGAACCAGACCTGAAGTGCCCAAGTACGTAGGCTATTACACTGATGAAATGAAAGCTACCTTGCTACTTCCGGCAGGGGTTACCTCAAAGGCCAGTATCGAATATAAGGATGAAGAGAAGATTCTGAAAGAAGCACAGAATACTGACCAGGTGTACGTGGAGAAGATATTGGTGGAGAAGATGAGAATAAATGAAGAGTCAATCAAAGCATTTTCATTCTTTTCTGATATGGCCTTGTTGATTAGAACCTGTTTGGCGGTAGCATAAATGGAAATTCAGAAAGCCACTGATTTTCATGATATTGAGCCAATTGTAGCGATTCATCTTTCATCGTTTCCAGGCTTCTTTCTGACTTTCTTAGGGAAGGGCTTTCTGAAATACCTCTATAAAGGTTTTATGCTACACCCGGATTCAGGGATTCTTGTTGCAAAGGAAGAATCTCGCACTGTTGGGTTTCTTGCTTATTCTACAGAACTCTCAAAATTTTATTCTTTTATCTTAAAGCGTTATTTTTTCCCTTTTGCTTGGTTTGGGTTTCTTGGCGCTATTAGAAGTCCTAAGAGTATTTTGCGAATCATCAGAGCATTAACGTATCCAAGTGTAACGAAGACTGATGAAAAGTATATTGAGATTAGCTCGATAGCAGTTAATCCTACAGTACAGACGAAGGGCATTGGCTCGGGGCTTATCAAGTATCTATGCGAATTGTTCAAAGACTCAGAATTTAAAGTAATTCGTCTTGAGACCGATGCAGAGAATAACGATGCTGCAAACACCTTTTACCAGAAGAATGGGTTTGTGATTGAGAATGTTTCAGAGTCGCCTGAGGGAAGGAAGATGAATCATTATTTTAAGAAATTACAGATAGGATGATTTGAGTGCGAATTCTTATTCTTCCATCATATTTTTATCCTGAGTCGTATTCGAGTGCTCATTTAGATAATGACTTGTATGATTGTTTTACATCGAATGGTATTAAAGTTCTGGCTTATGTTCCTGTACCATCAAGAGGGGTAGATGAAAAAACAAGAGAGTTATTTAATTTAAAGAGAAAAGAGTTTTTATTTAATGGAAACTTAGAGATCAATAGATTTTCGTTATTCAAAGAGAAAAAAGGAACTGTTAGCCGAGCTTTTCGGTATGTTTTATCTATTTCAATACAGTTTGTCAAAGGCTTATTTACTCGAGATGTTGATTTAGTATTTCTCGTAAGCACTCCTCCCATAATTGGTATTGTAGGTGCCTTATTACACAAAATTAAAAAGATTCCCTTTGTATACGTTGTTCAAGATATTTTTCCTGATTCTCTAGTAAATACTGGAT
>JBFWMP010000222.1:0-3436 GCA_050251575.1 Clostridia bacterium | reverse complement strand
ACCATTATTTCCTAAAATTATTCTATTATATATGAAATGATTAATCAAGTATCTAAGATATATATACCATATAAAAAAAAATTTACACAATGAATAAATGTTTGCAATATCCTTCTGAACCCTGTTTTTGTCATTCTGAGCATAGCGAAGAATCTTGTTGAAGCATCTAAGATCCTTGCTGCCGCTCAGAATGACAATATAAATTGACTGTTAATGTACAATCATTAATACATTATATATAGAATAATCTTTTTAAACTTATACAACATAGAAAAACTTGATGGACAAATTTGAATTTTTCAATAACTTCAGTATATCTTTATGATTTTATGCCAATAATTGAGGAATATATAGGATTCTCGAATTCAGGAGGAATAAGAAAATGCGTATACCAAATCATATAGGAATCATTCCTGACGGAAATAGACGTTGGGCTGAGGCGCAAGGAATGTCAAAAGAAAAAGGCTATGATCAAGGTCTATACCCCGGTCTGAGACTATATCAGCTTTGTAAGCAGATAGGTGTCAAAGAAGTGACCTTTTATGGCTTTACCCATGATAATACAAAAAGACCTAGAATACAGGTACAGGCATTTCAAAAAGCTTGTGTAGATGCAGTAAATCTATTAGTCCAGCAAGAGGATGGAGAATTATTGGTAATTGGAAATACGCAATCCTCAGCATTCCCCCGAGAGCTACTTCCTTATACAAAGCGTATTAAAATAGGAAAAGGAAGTATTAAGCTTAACTTCCTTGTGAATTATGGTTGGGAATGGGATTTAAGTCAAATAAAAAGATTAGCATCTGAAATTGCCACAAGTTCTAACCCAATACAAAAAAACCTTTACTCCTCAGATATTTCTAGAATTGATTTAATTATTCGTTGGGGGGGACGCAGAAGATTGAGTGGACTGCTTCCGATACAATCAGTTTATGCAGACTTTTATGTGATAGATGATTATTGGCCTGATTTTCGTGACCATCACCTGTATGATGCCCTGGCATGGTATAATCAGCAAGATATTACTTTAGGGGGGTAATGTACCCCCCTAAAAATTAGTATACCCATGCAATTTATTCTTTGATTTACTGTGCTCTTGTGATATTGGTAATCATTTTATTGCCTTCTACATACGCATGAAGCTTTATAGGAAAATCTCTTGTGTTTTTAAACCTCAAGTCTTGTGAACCATAAGCAATTGCAGCATCTTGCCCCATGGGCAGATAATGAACATCTTTTGAATGAGAGTGGCGCTCTACTATTTCCAACCCTGCCTTTTCAGCCGAATTATATAGTGTACTGCTTATCTGGCATATGCCGCCGCCTTCTTCATAGGCTCTTTTCCCTCTGATTAGAACGATGGCCTTTTGGAATCCTTTTTCCGGAAGCCTTTGCCCAACTACTCCATTAAAAGAAAACTCTTGTCCAGGCTGTACAATGAATCCATTTATTTTTTCTGAAGCCAACTTAATATTGTGTACTCTAGATCTGCTCTTATCAAGAATCGTTGTTTGAAAATATCCTATCCCTTGTCCAACTTCGACAGCAGGCTTGGGAGCCGGTGTTGGTGCTGGTGTTGGTGCTGGTGCTGGTGTTTTTAGATTCTCATAATCCAAAACAGGCTCTTGGTCTTTAGATTGCTTTTGTGGCGTAGGAGCAGGTTCTTGTGCAGGTTTAGGAGCCTTATTACTTCCACACGACGTTGCAAAAAAAATAATAAATATTATGGTTAGCAATTCTACCTTGACCCGCTTTTTCTCAAACATTGAATAATCACTCCATTAATTTACGACTTCAATATATATTGTTTTACATAAAGAGCAAATCATTCAATGTAATTATTTCAATTTGTAATTGTAGCTTCTATTCCAAGGCTGCTATCTTGATCCAATAATATTTGTGCATAGTTTCTTGTTTCATCAATATTTTTAAACAAAAAACTATTTTGATTGATTACGTCACCATGCATTTTCATTAATGCTTGAAATGTTTTCTTGTTTAAATTTGTAATTAATATATGTCGTCCTTCCTTGAAAATCTTCGCTCTATATTTAATTAATGCTGTTGCAGCTGTTTCATCAATCATTGAAACACGTGACATATTTACAATCGTTATTTTACTTTTATAGTTTTCAATAGCTTTTAATACATCATCAATGGATCCGAAAAAAAGAGGTCCAGGAACTGTATACACGGCAATTCTGTCAAAAGGTCCTGTCCGCTCAACCGCTGAATGATCCAAGCCTGTTTTGCTCATTTTATATGTAAAAAGAACACTTGATAATAAAAATCCAACACCAACTGCTACAATCAAATCAATTGCAACGGTGAGTATCATTGTAACAATCATAACTACTGCATCGGACTTGGGTACATTTTTCAATGTCTTTAAGCTTTCCACCTCAATCATCTTGACAGCAGTAATCATTAAAATTCCTGCAAGAGCTGCCTTTGGAATCATTGCCGCTAACCATCCGAACTGCAATGTAATAATCAGTATGATGAATCCATGAAGTATACCGGATAATTTCGTCCTTCCTCCATTATTAACATTTACAGCTGATCGAACAATCGCCCCGGTGCCCATCAAGCCGCCAAAAAGTGATGCACTGATATTACCAATTCCTTGCCCTATTAATTCCTTATTACTATTACTCTTTGAATCCGTCATATCATCTACGATTACTGCTGAAAGAAGAGATTCCATACTTGCCAGTATGCATAACATTATCGCCCCTGTAAAAACAACCTGAAAATCCGGCAATGCGATATTGGGTATATGGAGTGTTGGAAAACCTGCCGGAATCTTTCCCACAACATCAATATCCGGAAAAAATTTTAAAGCAATCGGAGTAGCTACGATTAATCCAACCAACGAAGCCGGTACTACCTTAGTAATCTTAGGAAGTACCATCATAATAGCAATGACCACTAAAGCAATAATTGGAGAATTCTTAAAGTCGCCAAGTTGCTGTAAAAAAATCAAAATGCCAATCCCGTTAGTAAATCCTACAATTACAGGCTTCGGAATAAACTTGACATATTTCCCAAGTTTTAATAGCCCTAGACTAATTTGCATTAGTCCTGCAATAATCATTGCTAAAAAAAAGCCTTCTCGGCCGGTTTTTATATACACTTCCGTCAGTATTACCACCATCGCTCCTGTAGGACCATTAATTAGTGCAGGTGTTCCTCCGAACAATGTAGAAAAAATACCAGTAAAAATCGCTCCATACAATCCTGCTATTGCACCCTCGGGTTGCCCATTCATAGACGCAATACCGAAAGCAATTGCCAGTGGAAGTGCGACAACTGCAACCGTAATCCCTCCAAAAATGTCCCCTTTTAAATTCTTAAACATTATATTCTATACCTTCTTTCCAAAATTCACATATATAGCAATTATAATCCTTATATGTTCTACTTGTAAAAGCTA
>JBFWMP010000221.1:0-3520 GCA_050251575.1 Clostridia bacterium | reverse complement strand
AGTTTATTGCATCTAGATGCGGCCATATTTTTTGACAAAGCTGGTATAAAGGCTGATGCTGTTCCTTTTAATGGAGCATCAGAGCAGATTAATGCACTTCTTGGGAATCATATAGACGTTGGCACAGGAGATATTGCATCAACCCAGCAACTCGTCAAAGACGGTAAGATAAGAATAATCGGCGTATTCACAGATAAAAGAGATCCGCGTGAAGCGTTAAAAGACGTTCCTACATTCAAAGAAAACGGTTATGATGTGGCTCTTGCTGTTTGGAAATGGCTGTATGTCCCTAAGGATACACCCAAGGAATCAAGGGATAAGCTTTATGAAGGATTCAAGAAAATACTTGACGATCCTAGGATGGAGGAATTTAAGCAGAAGTTCAGCGTTGTTATGGAGCCTATTACACCTGACGAAATAAAGGCAAAGGTAGCAAAAGATACAGAAACAACAAAAGCTGCACTTGATTCCTTAGGACTGTTAAAAAAATAATGCTATCTTAGAAAGTTTTGATGAATAGGGTCTTTAGAGATCATGTTCATCAAAACTTATTATAAATTAGTATTCAAGGAGGAACCCAATGAAGCAGATAAAAACAAATTTATATAGTGGTATCACATTATTCATGTTCGGTTTATTGCTGCTGATTTTAATACCTATGTATGTAGACGTGGGTGGAGTTTCTATAATAGGTCCCCGAGTCTTTCCTACATTTATTACATTTGCACTAATATTTTTTAGCATAATACTAATTGGAACATCTGTATTACAATTAAAAAAGAAACAAAAAGCAGTCTATACTCAAGAAGAAAAAGAAGTTTTAAACTTCAAAGATGAATTAAGGGTTTTTAAAATATTTCTGGCAATTTTATTATATATTTTTTTATTTAATAAAGTTGGTTACGGAATATCCACCACGATATTTATAACACTTTGCCTTATCATACTGCAAGTGAAAAAAGCATGGTATTATCTTGTAGCATATACTGTTTCATATATAGTCTATCTGGCATTTACTAAACTGCTATTTATTTCATTATAGTAAAATGGAGGAAGTGAGAGTATGGAATTATTTATTGAAGTTCTAGGGAGCTTGTGCACTCTTAAAAATATCCTGTTTATCAATATAGGACTTGCGTGCGGCATAACGGTTGGATCTTTGCCAGGGCTTACAGCGGTAATGGCTGTTGCTCTTCTCCTTCCCTTGACATTCGGGCTTGAGCCGATAACAGGAATGCTGCTTTTGCTGGGGGTGTATTGTGGAGGTACGTATGGTGGTTCAATAACGGCAATTTTGATAAATACTCCGGGAACCCCTTCTGCTGCCGCGACAGTTCTTGATGGATATAAGATGGCACAAAAAGGACGAGCTGGAGAAGCATTGCAAATGGCATTGGTCGCATCAGTATTTGGAGGCTTGTTTAGTGCAGTTGCACTGATGTTTACAGCCCCAGCTCTTGCTGCGATAGCTCTTAAATTTGGGCCTGCAGAGTATTTTGCACTCGCTG
The DNA here is from genome assembly GCA_050251575.1 of Clostridia bacterium. Lineage (GTDB taxonomy): Bacteria > Bacillota > Clostridia > SK-Y3 > SK-Y3 > X23. The sequence continues at coordinate 2,012 of JBFWMP010000221.1, read as the reverse complement.
TATTTGGTCTTACGATAATTTCGGGAGTAAGTGGCAAGTCTATAGTCAAAGCTATTATTATGGGGTTATTAGGTCTTTTAGTATCAACCGTAGGTCTTGATCCTATGGATGGATTTGATAGATTCACTTTCGGAATTACTCCACTTGCAGGAGGAATACAATTGATACCTGCGTTGGTGGGCATATTCGCTATTTCTGAAATATTTACAAAAATAAAAGATATAGAAAAACCAATTGATGAGGCGGCAAAGTTTACAAACATTAATCTTCCATTTTCTGAAATACTAAGATGCGGCAAAACAATAGTGAAATCCAGCATAATCGGATCTATCATTGGTGCGATACCGGGCACAGGAGCAGCAATTGCTTCGTTTTTTAGCTATAATGAGGCAAAAAGGTCATCAAAAAGTCCGGAGCTTTTCGGTACTGGTATTCTTGAAGGTATTGCCGCGCCTGAGGCAGCAAATAATGCCGTAACCGGAGGGGCATTGATACCGCTTCTTACTCTTGGTATACCCGGTGATGTCGTGACTGCTATAATGCTTGGAGCCTTGATGATGCAAGGAATCACTCCGGGTCCCAGTCTCTTTGTAAACCAGAAACACTGGGTATATGCGATAATGCTTGGAATAATATTTATAAACATTTTTATGTATCTTCAGGGCAGATTGTTTATCAAGGCCTTTGTAAACGTTACAAAAATTCCGGTTAAACTCCTAACACCAATTCTTGTATTTCTTTGTATTCTTGGTTCATATGCAGTCAATAATACCACATTCGATTGCATGATTATGGTAATTTTTGGTGTGGTGGGATATTTATTATTAAAGCTTGATTTTCCCCTGACTCCAATGGTTATTGCAATAGTATTAGGACCTCTCGCGGAAGTTAATATGAGGAGAGCCCTCATATTATCCGAAGGAAGTCCGATAATATTCTTTCAAAAACCTATAAGTGCAGTGATTTTGACATTGTCAGCACTTATGATAATAATGCCTTTTGTGAGTAAATTCATAAATAAAAGCAAAAAGGGTGACTGTGACGGAGAAATAATTGAAAGGAAGTAAGGTAATGGATATATCAATAAAGCGTGTCATAGAGGCTTTAGAGGTAGAATACCCAATAAGATACCGTTTGTGTTTGCTAAGAGGATGTGAATAAGATGGCAAATTATGATGACCTGGTAAGAAGCATGAAGATACCTAAGATGATGAAGATAGAGCAGGTTTTTGACAGGCCTGTAATTAATGACGTAGAAAATGCCGTGCGTGAGCAGCTAAAGAGAAAAGGCACTTTGGATCGTATAAAAAAGGGAATGAATGTGGCAATAACTGCCGGTAGTCGTGGGATAAGAGATATAGCAAGGGTTATAAAATGTATCTGTGATGAAGTAAAGAAAAAAGGAGCAACTCCTTTTGTAATTCCAGCTATGGGAAGCCACGGTGGGTCTACTGCAGAAGGTCAGCTAGACATTTTAAGATTACTTGGTATAACAGAAGAATATATTCAGGTTCCAATAAGGGCGACGATGGAGGTGATTGAGCTTGGCAAAACGAAATCTGGTATAACAGCAATGTTTGACAAGTATGCATTTGAAGCAGATGCAACGATAGTGGTAAACCGTATAAAAGCACATCCTGCTTTCAAACATAAGGTTGAAAGTGGGATTGCAAAAATGGTGGTTATCGGACTCGGGAAGCAAAAAGGAGCTGCTCAATGTCATTCTACAGCTGTACATAAGCTTGGTCCTTATATTGAAGAGGTTGCGGATTATGTACTTTCACATTCTAATATAGTATTTGGAGTGGGAATATTGGAAAATGCATATGATGAAACATTCAAAATTGTGGCAATCCCTTCTGAAAAAATACTGGAAGAAGAACCTTCATATCTTCTGGAGGCTAAACAGTATTCTGCAAAAATCTATCTAAAAGACTATGACGTTCTAATCATTGATGAGATAGGAAAAAACATAAGCGGTGCAGGTGTTGATACTACAATCATTGAAAGAT
>JBFWMP010000220.1:0-3535 GCA_050251575.1 Clostridia bacterium | reverse complement strand
CAGCACAAAAGCATTGTAATAGGGTTGTAGTAACTGTTGCAATTGACAGTGTAGATTTCAAGCATCCGGTCAAAGTTGGTGAGATGGTAACATTAAGAGCAAAAGTAACCTGGGTTGGCAGGACATCTTTAGAGGTAGTTGTAGAGGTATATTCTGAGAACTTTTTGACGGGTGAGGTAAAGTTTACGAACAAAGCGTATGTGACTTTTGTTGGGGTTGACTCTATGGGGAAGCCAACAGAGATTCCGGGTTTATTGATTGAGACCGATGATACCAGGATAGAATTTGAAGAGGCAGAGAAAAGACGATCTGAAAGATTGAAAAGAAAGTAAAATCAAAGTCCCAGCTATTCTGCAGCGCAATCCCTGCCAGGTATATGAAGATTAATAAGTTGATAGTGAGGTAGTTTATGAAAGAAGTGACAGCGGCAATAATCCGTCATGGAGAAAAAATTCTTATATGTCAGCGTGCTGCTGATGATGAATGCGCTATGTTATGGGAGTTTCCGGGCGGCAAGAGAGAGAATAATGAGACACTGGAAGAATGTATCATAAGGGAAATTCACGAGGAACTGGAGCTGGATATAAAGGTCGTTGGCATTTTTACCGAAAGCATATATCTCTTTAACGGAAACAAGATATTCTTTACTGTCTATAATGTGGAGATTACTAGCGGAGAACTCAGCCTGAATGTACATAATGCAGCAGAGTGGGTAACTGTAGGAGAGATGGACAGGTATGAATTTATGCCTGCAGATATTGAATTCGTGAACAAGTTAATGAAGCAAGAGAAGTAGGATCTACAAATAGAAATCCACCGGTTTTATAGCCGGTGGATTTCTATTTCTAATGGTACGCATGTTTCTATTTTTCTTGCATATATAACACCTGTCATTCATATATTTTCTAATGTACTATATTTGAACTAAAGTACTTATGACTATAAGAGAGGTGTTTTTGTTGAAAAGAATCCCATTAAAGATATTAATGGTTTGGCTCTCAATAGTACTGATAACGGGTCATGCATTTGCAGTTGGACTCCAATTAGAGGAAGACACGAACAAAAATCAGGACATAGAAGTAAATATAAATATAGATATTGAGATTGATAATAATGCAGATACTGTTGAAGAATCTGTTCAAGATACTAATAGTGAAGAAAATGTTAATGAAAATATGAATAATGCTAGTAATGAAGACAAAAGGATAGATACTGTTGGACAACCTAATGAAAGTCCTAATGAGAATACAGATGTCGGTGAAAAGAATAGTGAAGATGATAAAAGCTTAATTGAAAATTTATTGCAGTCTAGAAGAGATTTATTTGGAACAGTACTTGATAACATCGATAATCATGAAGTACAGATATTATATACTCAAATAGATCGTGATAAGAACCAGAGCCCGTTTTTTAAATCATATTATTATCGTGTAGATTCAAGAAAATATTTTTATCCTGGAAGTTCCATAAAACTATCTGCTTGTGTGCTTGCACTTGAGAAACTGAATAACTTAGGTATTGAAGGTCTGGACAAATATACATATTTGAAGATTGGTGCTGATTATCCGGGTCAAACCAAGACGTCGGGTACGATAGCTAATTATATTAAACGCATTTTGCTTAGCAGTGATAATTATTCTTTTAACAGGTTATATGAGTTCTTAGGGCAGAAATACTATAATGAAACTTTATGGAGTAAAGAGTATAAGGATGTAAAAGTCGTCCATAGATTAGCAGAAAGAGCATCTTTCGAAACAAATCGGCATACTAACCCTTTTACATTCTATAAAAACGATAAGATTATCTATCAACAGCCTTCTGCGTATAACGAGGAAAACTATAATAAAAAGCTTGACCAAGAAGGTTTTATTAAAGGAATGGGTATAAACACGGTTAACTTCTCAAATAACAATTATATATCTATTGAAAATTTACAGGGTATTCTTAAATCAATTATATTCAAATGGGAAACTCCTGAGTCACGGAGATTTAACCTAACAGATGATGATTATACTTTTTTACAGAAACACCTTACGGTAATACCCAGGCAAGCCGGTTATAACTTTCCTGACAGTGCTACTATATACAGGAAAAGCGGTTATGCGTGGGGATATATGATTAATAATGCTTATGTCATTGATGTCCAAAACAATGTAGAATTCTTGCTGACAGCCGTCATTCATGATGGCGCTTTTGATAATTATAATAATTATGGCGGGGTTAACCGCCCGTTTCTAGCTAACTTGGGAAGAGTTATTTATGATTATGAAAGAAACAGAAAAATTAAATAAATACATAGAGTATAGAGGATTTTGTATATTTATATGGTATAATATAGAAAAATAATCTCTTAGATAGATGCTTATAAGGAAGAGTATTGATAATATTATTAACTGGGAAGAATATAAAGCTTGAGAAGGAGGTTGAAGTTTAAATGATTACCGAATCAGTTCTTGAAATAATTGGCGATACACCTATTATTAGTCTGAAAAAGCTCACCGGTGGTAATATATATGGAAAAGCTGAATTTTTGAATCCCGGAGGGAGTATAAAAGACCGTATAGCAAAGTTTATGATAGAAGAAGCAGAAAGACGAGGTGAGTTAAAACCTGGAATGACAATTATGGAACCTACATCAGGAAATACAGGTATAGGTCTTGCTCTGGCAGGTGTACAAAAGGGTTACAAAATTGTTATAGTTATGCCTGAAAACATGAGTGAAGAACGCAAGAAGATAATCAAGGCTTTTGGGGCGGAGCTTGTTCTTACTCCCAAAGAAAAAAGCATAGGTGGAGCAGTTGAAGAAGTACAAAGAAGAGTTAAAGATGATCCTTCCATATTTGTGCTTCAGCAGTTTGAAAACGATGACAATCCCAAGATTCACTATATGACTACTGGACCAGAAATATGGAAACAACTTGGAGGAAAAGTTGATATATTTGTTTCAGGTCTTGGCAGCGGAGGAACGTTGGAAGGAGTAGGACGCTATTTAAAAGAGAAAAATCCTAATTGTATGGTGGTTGCAGTTGAGCCTAAAAATGTATCTGCCTTGCTTGGCCATGAGCCTGGATTACACAGGATACAGGGAATCGGTGACGGTTTTATTCCAACTGTCTTGGATACGCATCTGATAGATGGGGTTGTTGAAGTAACAGACGAAGATGCTATAAACACTGCCAGGCAGCTGGCCTGTATACAAGGCATATTAGTAGGAACCTCGTCTGGGGCTAATGTGTGGGCTGCGACACAGATAATAAATAGGATCGGAAAAGAAAAAGTAGTAGCAACAATACTTGCTGACAGGGCTGAGAGATATTTCAGCACAGCACTGATATAAAATATAATAGTCTTCCTGAATTGAAGCCTGAACAGGCATGTGACATACTTTTATGCGCAGAATAAGGAATGGTTCGAAACCACTGATAAAGTATGATTAAGCAAAAGAAACTCGAGAGGTCATCCTGAACGCAAGTGAAGGATCTTAGCACTTAAGCAACTTTTAAGATTCTTCATTACACTTCGTTTCATTCAGAAT
>JBFWMP010000219.1:0-3542 GCA_050251575.1 Clostridia bacterium | reverse complement strand
AGGAGGTAAATCATGAAAGTCAGAAAAGCAATTATTCCCGCAGCGGGATTAGGTACCAGATTCTTACCGGCTACCAAAGCGCAGCCAAAAGAAATGCTCCCCATAGTAGATAAACCCACTATACAATATATCGTTGAAGAAGCTTGCGCTTCCGGTATTGAAGATATCATTATTGTAACTGGAAGAAGCAAAAGAGCGATCGAAGACCACTTTGACAAATCCTATGAGTTGGAATCAGAGCTTGAAAAAAGCGGCAAGGAAGAGCTGCTTGAGCTTGTGCAAAATATCTCAAACATGGTAAACATCCATTATATCCGTCAGAAAGAACCTCGCGGCCTTGGTCATGCTATCCACTGCGCAAAATCTTTTATCGGCAATGAGCCTTTTGCAGTGCTGCTTGGTGATGATGTGGTGGATGCAGAAATACCTTGTTTAAAACAGATGATCGATGTATATAATGAATACAAGACCTCCATCTTAGGCGTTCAGAAAGTACCCGATGAAGACGTATCAAAATATGGTATCGTCAACTGCAAACATGTAGAAGATAGAGTGTATAAGGTCAAAGACCTTGTAGAAAAACCTAAAAAAGAAGATTCACCTTCGAATATTGCTATTCTTGGAAGATATATCATCACTCCAAAAATATTCGAATGTTTGGAGAATACTAAACCGGGAGCCGGCGGCGAAATCCAGCTTACCGATGCACTTAAGGACCTTTCTCAAATCGAAGCCATGTATGCCTATGACTTCATCGGCAGAAGATATGATGTAGGCAACCGGATGGGCTTCCTGGAAGCAACCGTTGAATTTGCCCTCAAACGGGATGATTTAAAAGATGAATTCAAATCATACTTGAAGAAAATTATAGGGGAATAATAATCAAGATAATTACAAGCAAACGGCAAGATTCTTCACTCCGTTCAGAATGACAAGTCAACAAGTACGTCATTCTGAGCAAGTGAAGAATCTTGCCTTCTTTTATCTTATATGCTTATCCTATATGTTTATAAGTCGGTACAATGGTCTCCATGAACTTATTCAAATTTTCATTTTCATTAACAATAACATCTTTCAGCTTCTCCAATTCTCCATGCAGCATTTTCAAATCTGCAAAAATCGGCTGCCCTATAAATATCTTCTCATGCCGTGTTGCTGTTAATCCTTCCTCTGCCATCAACAGCTCCTCGTACAGTTTCTCACCGGGTCGTAAGCCGGTAAACTTTATCTCTATACCAACGTCAGGCTCAAAGCCCGATAGCCTGATCAAATCCCTTGCAAGATCCACAATCTTAACAGGGTTACCCATATCCAATACAAAAATCTCTCCACCCTTTGCCATAGCACCTGCCTGAATCACAAGCTGGACTGCCTCAGGAATAGTCATGAAGAAGCGGTTAATCTCCGGATGGGTTACCGTCACAGGTCCCCCTGCAGCGATCTGCTTCTTGAATAATGGGATCACGCTTCCATTGCTTCCTAAAACATTACCAAACCGAACTGCTACAAACTCCGTCTTGCTATACCTGCTGAAAGCTTGTACAATCATCTCAGCAACTCTCTTGGTAGCACCCATAATATTTGTCGGGTTCACTGCTTTATCAGTAGAAATCAAAACAAACTTCTTCGCATTATGCTTATGCGTACACTCCACCACATTCAATGTACCAAATACATTATTCTTAATCGCCTCGGTAGGATTACTCTCCATCAAAGGAACGTGTTTATGGGCTGCAGCATGAAATACAATCTCAGGCTTGTGCTCTTGGAATATACTCTCTAATCTTGCTTTATCTCTAACCGAAGCAATAATGGTAAACAAATCAAGACTAGGGAAATTCGCCAACAGTTCATTCTGTATATCATAAGCGTTATTTTCATAAATATCTAAAATCAATAGTTTCTTAGGATTAAATCCGGCAATCTGACGGCATAACTCTGAACCGATAGAGCCTCCTCCACCGGTAACTAATACTACTTTATCTGTCAGATACCCTGATATCTCATCAAGATCTACCTTTACAGGCTCTCTGCCCAATAAGTCTTCAATCTGCACATCACGAATCGCATTAATGGTAACCGTCTCATTGATTAATTCATATACCCCCGGTACTATCTTCAGCTTACAGCGTGTATCTGTACAAATATCAATAATTTCACTAATCTCTTTCTTACTTGCTGAGGGTAATGCAATAATAATTTCTTCTATAGCTTTTTTCCCAACAATTGAATGTATACTGTCTCTGGTACCCAATACAGGAACACCATTTATCTTTTTTCCAACCTTACCTTGATTATCATCAATAATAGCAATAGGAATACTGTTAAGCTCCGAATGATTCCTTAATTCACGTATTATGGCAGCTCCCGCATCACCTGCACCAATAACCAGTACCCTTTTCTTATTCTCGGCACTAAATGAATGTCCTTTTATACTCCTGCGGATTACCCTATATAACAAGCGGCTGCCACCAATAAGTGCAATATCCAACAGACAAGCTATAATATAGATACTTCTTGGAACAAAAGCTTTGGTAATAAAAGCATAAGATATCATAGCAGCATTCGCAAATACGGAAGCCCCGGCAATCGTCATTAATTCTCTAATACTGGCATATTTCCAAAGGCTTTTATAAAGACCCGAATAATAGAATACTGCCAACTTGATTAGTGTAATAATTACAAAGGAATCCTTGTAATGTTTTATGTATTGAGGCTTAATCACACCGTCAAATCTTACCCAATAGGCTCCATATATCGCTAAATTGATAAGAAAGATATCAAGTATACACCATAATATTACCTTTGCCTTTGTCTTCATAACCCCACACCCATCATATATGAAATAAATTCTGCATTAGTTCTATTATATTTCATATATGCGTTTATTACAATGTCTACTTATTCCGATGAAGAATAATTTCCAGATATCCTTCATTAATATCTATTTCTGCGTCATCAATCATCATCCCCACTAAAGAAAGCTCTGTACCCATTTCACTTTCACCGGTCAACTCCCAGTAATATTCCTCTACTTCCTCCTGTTTTGGGCATTTTAATAATTTTATTAACCTGTCTAGTTTCTCATCCTGTTCCCCACAGTAATTACTCTTTATATGAATTTTATATTCATCTTCCGTCTCCTGTATATTGATATGGATATCTGTTGCACTAATTGAAAATAAGTACATGGTTAACTCATGTACAATGTTTGAAATCCTCTTTTTCTGATGTTTCATTAGTTTTCTTCCTTTCTAAAAGCTTCTATAATCGGAACGAGGAAAGCGGCGACCAGTCCCCCTGCAAATCCATTGTTATATAGATTCAGTCCTTCGTGAATAGTTCCTACATTCAGCACTACAGAGGAATGTATAAAACCGGCTAATATTCCATATTTCCAACCGAACTCTCCGGAAATAGGTGCTAATGTTGTCCCGAACAGTGCAGCAAGCTGTATGGCTGGATCACTAATATCCCATAGCTTTGAGATACTGCCTGCAAGCACACCTAACAAAATCGGCGTGATGTTTTTTGCATGTTTG
>JBFWMP010000218.1:0-3592 GCA_050251575.1 Clostridia bacterium | reverse complement strand
CGAAATTGAGTAGTCTAAAATATCAAAAAATGATGAAAAACTGGTAAAATTTCAGAAAATTAAGTGTTTACAAAACAAACACTTGCAAAGGGTAATCTTGTATCATGGGCAAGTTGTCATTGATGATATATAGGCTAAATAATTATATACAAGAAAGCAAATAGGATTAGATACCACTTTCAATTGGAGTCTATTCTCAAAATTGTCCTCAAGAGATCATCATTCTATCCCCAAATATATAGTTCTGATCCAAGCAAGTCTAAATACATCTGTGAATAAAAATTTATAAATAATGGATTGCAGACCTCCAGGAATTCCTCAGGATAAGGTAGATCATTATAGTCAATATTCTTTTCATTAAACAAATAATGAAAGTATCGATTTCTGAATGTTATAACAATCATCTGCATGTGTTTGTTTTTAATTCGCAATGAAACAGGCGTATTGAATGTAATATGTGTACTACGCAAACCATGTGGGATTAGAGACACGAGCAAACTAACATATTTATTGGGAGAGGTTGTGTTTGAGAAATCAAACTCTACATCTATATCACCAATATTCGGGTCCAAGATATTTTCTGAATAATTCTTTAGAACGCTCAAATCGGATTTTGCTTTATTGTCAATTAATTGTTTATAATCATTAAAAGTAACCGGGAATTGTGCTTTCCGAATTAGAGTGACTATTGGTAAACTAAGAGCGATTTGTTCATACAAACGATAAATTGAGACAAAAGAAGCAATAGGGTTATTCTTCTCCATATAGCCTATGGATGTTAGTAATTCATTGCAGATCTTTTGATGGAACGCAAAATTTTTTTGGTAGCAACTAGTAAAGAATCTTTTAATTTCTCCAATTGAATTATAGGGAAATATAAGGTTCATAATCTCACGAATCGTCATTCTTGTTGAAGGTTGAACTGGGATTAATGCAAAATTATTATGAAGCGATATTGGACCACTTGAATTCCTCTTCATAATTTCGCCAAGCCCCAGGATCAATAACAAGGATTGCACCCTATAATTATCCTTATTATTAGGTTTTTGACCACCAAAAACTGAGTTGATAAATTTCTTTGGAGCTATGTATGTGAACTCTGACATTATTTAGTACCCAATTCAAGGGTTATATCTGAAATATCCATCATTTCATATTTATGTAACTGGCTAAAAAATTCTGCAGTCATTTTTCTTCGATAATCACCTACTTTGATTTTTTTCTTATCAAATGATGCGAATACAGTTTCGAACTTATCAATTAATGAGCGAAAATTGGTGTACTCTATTTCTTTGATATAATCAAAAGATTGCCTAGAAGCTACACAAAAACCGATGAAGTTATTGCTGACCAAAAACCATTGTCTGATTTCGGGATCTTTGCAGAGATATGCGATTTTTCTAAGCACATCCAGAAATTCATACTTATCAGATGCAATATCACTTTGAATTATCTTCTCTGCAATGAGTTCATCCATCTTTTCTTCAATTATCAGCTTGTTATCAATAGCAGTTGTTTTTGATAAGTATGCAATATATCCTTTAACAATATCAGATCTATGTATAGCTAAACGATCGGCATTCAGCTGTCTAGCTTTATGGGTTTGGTTTCTTAATTCGAGCTTATCAAAATCTAGTATTGTTTCTGAAAGAATATCAATTTGATGTCGCGGCGACATTGGTTTCTGCCCATTATTCAATGTAATCATCCGATATAGGAGTTTGTCCATGGAAGGAGCTATTAGAATATTTAGATGTAGCCTCCGCTTTTCATATTTACTTTTCTCGCTATCCGCCAATTCCTCATAGGCTTGTTTTATTGCATTCAATCGTTGGATACCATCAAGTATAAAAGCACTTTTAATGTTGTCGTTTATATATGACTCATCCACGACTACATCATCCTCATCTTTGATAAATGCAATTACGATTGCTGGTATAATGCATCCTTTTTTCAAATCTTCTCTTAGGCGCCCATAAAAATTTGTTTTTTGTAAATTTCGTTGAATATTTAGTCTTTGTATCAGCGGATACAACTCTTGGATGCTAGATAAATAATCGGTGTAACCAACAAAATATTTAGCACTTAACACTTCATCTTCAAGTGGGTTATTGTAGATAGTAATTGGCATTAGCATCCCTCTTATATATTCATAGTTATTGATTCAAGACGTAGTATACCATTCAAAGAATCATTGTGCCAGAAATAATTCTTGGACTAGTATTAAAGTAGCATTAAATAAATTATTGGGGTGGAAATAGAATCTCATTATTATCTACATAATCTATCCATCCTTTTCCATTCGTGTTATAAAAAGCCATGCCGGACGAGAAAAGAAAACCCATCATTCATGTCATCCCAGCCAGGCGACATTTCAAGCATCTCCGTGTTGCGCTGTATTGCCGTGTGAGCACGCAAATGGAGCGGCAGTTGCACAGCCTCTCGGCCCAGATGGACTTCGAGAAGGAGGACATCCTGGATAATTCCGCTTGGGAGTATGTCGGTACCTATATCGACATCAAGTCTGGTAGGACCATAAGTTCCCGTCCTGGCTTCCTGAGCCTGCTGGCCGATTGTGAGGCGGGCAAGATCGATATGATCTACACCAAGTCCATCAGCCGCTTCGGACGCAACTGCGTGGATTTTCTGGTGACGCTCAGGCGGCTCAAGGAACTGAAGGTGGATGTCTTTTTCTACAATGAGCAGATCCACCTTCTCAGTCAGGCAGGAGAGCTGTTGCTGACACTGCATGCGGGCATTGCTCAGGCGGAGAGTGAGAACAAGAGTGAGAACATCAAGTGGGGTCTGAGAAGAAGTACTATGGATCCTGACTCCCCTGCATTCTCAAGAAGGTGCTATGGTTATGATCGTAATGAGGAGGAAGGCCTCATCCTCAATATCGCAGAAGCCAGAATCGTCCTGAAGATCTTTGATTGGTATGAGCAAGGCTGGAGTATCGTGAGGATCAAGAAGGAGCTGGAAGCACTCAAGGTTCCCTCACCAACGGGCAAGAAGAAATGGCCGGTGAAGACGATCGAAAATATTCTCACCAACGAGAAATATACCGGCACCTCAGTCTATGGAGAAACAGAGTCTGCAGAGTTCCCTTCCACCAAGAGAAAAGCCCGTGACCCGTTCGAGGTCCACCGGTCACGCAACCATCACCTCCCAATCATCCATGAGCGCCGGTTCAAACGCGTTCAGAAACTCAAGGCGAAACGCTCCAACATCGAGGTCGATGAGCACGGAAACAAGGTCAGAAAGAGCACCCACTACAGCTCCAAGAAGGCTGTGACTAGGACGAAGAAAACCCCTGAACCCCAAAACTAAATGGCATAAGAATCAACGGTATTGTTAAAAATACGAGTGTGCGTAGCTTTGGTAAAATTTGACGAAATTGAGTAGTCTAAAATATCAAAAAAAGCTGAAAAACTGGTAAAATTCCAGAAAATTAAATGTTTACATAACAAACACTTGCAAAGGGTAATCTTGTATCATGGGCAAGTTGTCATTGAAGGAAACCTTGTAAGGGACCCTGAGCGTGTGGAACTTGGGGAGAATACAAGCGCGATGACAAAGTTTGCAATCGCCG
>JBFWMP010000217.1:0-3602 GCA_050251575.1 Clostridia bacterium | reverse complement strand
TGTCGATTCTCAATTTGATTTAGTGAAAAGATGCTTGATTTTCTCAGATTAAATAATATGATATGAAATGGAATGATACAATAAAGTGAAAAATATTATCACAATATAATAAAGTTCATAAAGTGGATATAATTTGCATTGGGAGGTGTTTTTCAATGCAATTAATATTTTATACAGAACGCTCAGCAGAAGAATTTTCTAAAAAGAATACTAATATTCATCCAAGACCGCCACAGCGGTGTCCTTTTAAAGACTGTTCTCTAACTGTAACCTTTAAAAAGCATGGATATTACCAGCGTTATTACATAAGTAAGATATTTACTGGGATATTGTATATACGTCGCTATATATGTCCTGTCTGCGGCAGAACTATTTCTATGCTTCCGGTTTTTTGTATACCAAAGTTTCAATACTCATATCTCGATATAATGCACTTTTTACATGAAATATTTCAAGGTAATATATCACTTAAGCAATACATAATAAAACTCAAGCAATATTTTCCGAGCATAGACAGGCGTCACATCAATTACTATAAAAGAAGAGTTTTGGATAACCGGAAATTTATACAGCTTGGATTAAATCTGATGTCTCCGGAATTCATCAATGCAGGATCAATTCCAGAGAATCGGATTTGGGTCAAAGAGTTTCTTGATAAAGTACACACAATACAACCACGTATCTTTCAAGTTGACTTTTATCAGGAAACAGGAAAATCTTTTATGACGTTACAAAATATAGTAGCATAAATATTTAAAAAAATAAAGCCTCTTTTTGTTTGGTATACAACAACAGAAGATTCCCACACTAGCGGTTCATGTTGCCGGTTAGAATCTTGATATAGTGAAAATATCACTAAAAATCAAACACAGGAGGATAAATATGGACGATAAAATCAGAAATGCAATTGCATTAAAGAAGTTTTCCATTATCGGACCCGTCTTAAATGGGCAGGTTCCTAATAACACTGAGTATTTCAGGAAGGTTGCAAGTTCACCTATTGAAATGCCCTATTACGGCATGCGTAATTATTCCTACAAAACTTTGGAATCATGGTTATGCGATTACAATAAGCGTGGGCTCGAAGGTCTTGTAAGGGGAACTAGATGCGATAAGGGGAAATCCAGAAAAATATCTTCGGAACTTGGTGAGGAAATCATAGCAAGAAGGAAAACCAATCCGGGACTTCCCATCACTTTACTCTATGAGCAAATGGTATCTGACGGATTGATTAATCCTTCAAATATATCAAGACCGACTGTCTACCGGTACATTGAGGACCTTTCACTTTCAGGTGAGTTTAAAGACCACACGGAGAATCCCGAATGCCTTCGCTTCTCACATGAGCATGTAGGTGATTTGTGGCAAGGTGATGTGCTTTATGGTCCCTATATTACTGTGGGAAAAAAGAAGCTTCAAACCTATCTCCATATGTTTATTGATGATGCGTCACGATACCCGGTATATACACAGTTTTATCTTTCTCAGAATTTTGAAACTCTAAGACATTGTTTTAAAGAGGCAGTACTTCGAAGAGGAATTCCCCGGCTTGTTTATACAGACAATGCAAAAATATACCGTTCACAGCAATTTGAATATATATGTGCATCTTTAGGCTGTACACTTTTACATTCGCAGCCCTTTGTCCCTCAAGGGCGCGGGAAGGTAGAACGTATGTTTCAAACTGTTAGAATGCGGTTTTTAAGCTGTATCAACCCTACCACCGTAAAAGATTTAGACGATCTGAATCAAAGATACTTTAAATGGTTAGAAGATGATTACAAACGGAAGGCTCATAAAGGCTTAAATGGTTTATCTCCTCACGATGTATTTATGTCACAGGTCTCAAAGCTTAAGCTTGTAACAGATATTGAGAGGATTAATGAGAATTTTCTTCTTAGGATCACAAGAAAGATTCAACCTGATGCAACAACTCAAATCGAGAATATTCTCTACGAGACTGATTCCAGGTTCTCCGGTAAAAGAGTTGAAATCAGGTATGAACCTGAATGGCTAAATAATGTAACTAAGGCACTGCCAATATATGAAGATGGAAAGAAAGCAGGAGAAGCCAGGATAGTTCGTTTCCATGATAATGCTCATGCTATGCGGAAATTTAAGGGGAATAGGCGAAAAAATATTCAGCCTGAAAACGCAGAAATAGCTACTGCTCCAACGGAAGCAGGTATTAAAAACGCTATCTCCTACAATGAAATGATGGGAGGGAATAATTAATGTTCAAACAACACTTCGGATTAAAATTCAACCCCTTTGACAAAGAAATATCCACAGATAAGCTCTTTGCGAGTCATGACACAAAAGAATTAGACTCGCGACTTAAATATATGTTGGATTCAAGAGGTATTTGTTTGGTTGTAGGAGAACCTGGTTCCGGTAAATCAACCAGCCTTAGAAAGCTTATTGAAAACCTAAACCGCTCTTTGTATAAACCCTGCTACCTGCCTCTTACAACACTGACTGTCAAGGAATTTTATCAAGCATTGGCGTCTCTTCTTGGTGAAACTCCGGCATACAAAAAATTTACACTCTTTGAGCAGATACAAAGTTGCATACACAATTTATATTATGACCAACGGATCACTCCTGTAATTATAGTAGATGAAATTCATATGGCTCCCATATCAATTTTAGACGATCTAAGGCTTCTGTTTAATTTTAAAGCTGATTCTGCAAATCCGTTTGTATTAATATTAGCAGGACAACCACAGATCAGAAATAAGCTTGCTTTAAATACTTGTTATCCACTTCGGCAGAGAATATCCATGAGATATTCCATGCAAGGATTGACATTAGAAGAAACAGCTGATTATTGCAATAGCAGAATGAAAATTGCAGGCTGCAGTAATGAGGTGTTTTTACCTTCCGCACTGGCAGCCATACATACTGTATCCGGTGGTTTCCCAAGGGCGATAAATAATATTGCGATTGCAAGTCTCATGTATTGTACCGAAAGAAAAATGTTGTCTGTTAACGAGGAAGCCGTATATCAAGCTAACATTGAAACTGGTTTTTAGGAGAATGAATATGATCTTTGAATGCGTAGATAAAAGTAACCATAGAAACGAAAAATGGGTTGGTAAAATTACAAATTTTAATTGCCATGGTACACATTATGAAATGAGAATTGAGAGCAGGTCATCAATATTAGTATTGTTTGGTAAAACAAAGCTGGGAGCTTTTGCTTGCATGCCGGATTTCAATGCCGGATGTCATTTAGCAAATCCAAAGGATATATTCTGGAATACAGAAAAGTTAGTCCGAGTTTTAGGGAAAATTGACGGTATCACTGTTGCTTGTGCATTAAATGCTTTAGCTAATAAAATTCATTATTAGGCTCTTGCCTGCCGGGAGGATAGGGCTCTGCAGGGATGCAACCTGAGCGACTGACAGGATTCTATAAAAAGCATGAAAAAGGTGGTCATATATATGGCTGCCTTTTTCGTGCTTTTGGAGAATAAATGCGTAAAATCCCAGGGTTTGGGACAGAGTCCCAAGTATTCAGTAGAAATACTACGCTATTTTGATAATTGCTTTTAAATCTTCTTTATTAATTTGAGAATATCTTGCCTTTTGGGTAATTT
>JBFWMP010000216.1:0-3633 GCA_050251575.1 Clostridia bacterium | reverse complement strand
TGAGGAAGCTATTAAAGATATTGAAATTATACATTGGAACAGCAAAATATGGGGAGAAAACCCTGCTGATTTCGGCAATAAATAAATTATATGAAAGAATTTTTTAATTCACTTTTAGAAAAATACATTATGGCATTTGGTTTTATTGTTATGCTGGCATTTGCGCTATCAATAGCTTCATTCGCACTAAGTCCAATAATACTGGCTTTTGTATTTGAGAATGCATGGTACTTGTTGCTATACGTGATCGTTGGTCCAGTATTTGCAGTTATTATTGATGAATAAAAATTTAACATATGGATAAGAAAACACTTGAAGATTTTGCAAGTCTATACTTAGGATATGAATTTGATATGAACTATGAATATATGATTACAACGAAATCAATAAACTGGCTCACGAAATTTGATGAGTCTCTATACCTAACTGGCATACCTCAGCAAATGGAAAAGCATGGTCTGTGTAAAACGCTACTTGTTCGTAACGAAGTTATAAATATAAAGCATATTTTTACTGAGGTGTTTGTTAGGAAGTCAATAAGCCTTGAAGATGGAATCCTTAAGAAGTTTGACATAAGCCTTATTGAGTACATTGAATATATTACGAACAGACTTAGGAGAATACACAAGTTCTCACGCCAATACAGGGCTCCAATTGACGAAATTGTCAAGAGCAATAGAAAGGCATTCTTTCCAACGCTATGGCTCTACAATGGGCTTAAAAACGTTATAGTGCTTGATTTTGATGGAGTGTGTACCGCAAATAACTTCAGAGAGCTATATGAGCTATGCATTGCAAGATGCGAGGTTGTCATATGTTCTGCAAACCCAACTGTAACTGAAGGTTGGTTCAAAAATAGAGAAATGAGCATTCCATCTGAAATTTACGCATGTAAAGGTAAAACAGCTAAGTTCAAAAAACTTCTTGAAATACAGAAGAAATATGACAATTGCTTCTATATAGACAACGAGGCTGAATATTTGGCTCCAGCTTGGTGTATAGGCATGAAGACTTTTATATGGAATAGCAATAAAATCAAACACTTTTCAATGCACACAAAATAACATGGAGAATAAAAACAATAAATATTTCGTTAGATACAGGCTTGACAATGACACTGAAGACTATATCATACTTGATTTGAGCTACACAGAGCTTAACGAGGATGCAATAGCTTCTAAAATTAGACAGGCTAGATTTTACTCAAGCATTGAGTATATTGAATTATTAACTGTAAACTTATTATAAATAGCATAATTATGACTGAACAAGAATTTTTGAAGTATAAGGGATTAAAGACAAAGGGTAGTCATGGCGGGTACAACTTTGAAGGTGGAGTTGTTGTTGGATATAGGGAAGACTACAAACCAACAGAATTTCAAAGCCTTATCGCATTTTTTAATGATGATAGAGGTTGGGATAAGGCAGACAGGTCAGAGGTAATATTTTTCGATGATAACGGGTTCTTTTTGGGTGGCCTTCCGAACGGAACTTTTCTATATGTAAGCCTAGAAAACTTAGTTTTTGAAACTGAGAATGAGAAAAAAGAACTAGACCTTGCTGAAATTCTTGATGGATGTAAAGGAGTTGAGCTGTGGTCTGATATGTTTGGGAAATGCACGTTGGCTCACATTCAACCAAATGAGGAAAGAAGTATAGCTGTGAAAGTTTGCAAATCAAAAGAAGCTGGTCAATATGAGCTTTTTACAAAAGATGGGAAGACTAGAGGTTCTTACGTTGAAGGAAAATGCATGCTGTGGCCATCTGAAACATGCCGTGATTGGTCTAAGTTCAAGAAGCCTACAAATATAAAAGAGGGTGATTGGGTAGTTTGTGGATGGAGCGTAAGAGACGTTATTATAAGGCGATATTTCAAAGACAACAAGTGCTTTAATGTAGAGTCTTCAATAACTTTGGAATGGTCATTTATAGCTCCATTTGAAAAGTATGACCCAACATTATCTGACGATGAGCTTTTAAAGCTTTCAATAGTATAACCACATTCCTCCAGTTGATGTTGGAGGAAATATAAATAAATATATAAATGTATTCATTAAGAATTGTATAGCAAATCAGAGAAAGTGAAAATGACAAATTTGAAAGGGTTGAATCAAACCATGAGCTTGGAGACGCGTACTCAAAGATTTCCAGAGGAACAAGATTCTTCAGCAATGCAGTAATTGCATATGGAATGAAAGATGAGTGTGAGCTTGATTTTGATCAGTTTATTAAAGGGTCAAATGGAGACGTATTCATAGTAAGAAAAAGCGAACCGAATCACTTGTTTTACTATTTCATAATGACTGAAAACGGAAGCACATTTGAAAAGCTTTCAAACTAAACAACAAAAGCCACTCGAATTAACGGGTGGCTTTATTTTTTTACGTATACCATGGATTTTGATATATTTTATCTGGATTCTGGAAGTTAGCAAATGCCCAATCAGCTTTTTGCGTTCCATCATCATTCTTAATTCGAGGGATTCCAGGGTTAATCTTGCACTTATTGCAATCACTCAGCCATTTTACAGACTCCTCGTAATCGTTCACTTTGACCTGAGAAATGTTATTTGGAGCAATGTTCTTGCTTAGCTCAAATAACGCTATTCTAGTCATGTGTTTCTTCAAGTTTAAGTTTCTTGGATCATTAATCATCACGTTGACATTAATGGCTACAGAGTCTTTATTTGGGCTCTCAACAGCCTTATACGGACTTCCAGCATACACCACGTAATCTCCAACTGAGTAGTCTTCTTTAGTATCGCTATAATCATCCAATTTCACCCAAACATTATGATTTGAAGGAGGAATCAAGTTGTCATATCCAGAAGTAACAGACAATCTATAAAAAAAGTCTCCATATAACACTACGTCATTCAATTCAAATATTGTAGTGTTCCATTCGTTCCACTCAATAAGCTCCCATGGATCTTGTTTTCCATAAGGAAGAAATGGAATTCTTACATCATTGTATCCAGGACCATTGTTTTTGAGACACCTGAAGTACTGGTCTTTGTGCTGAATAATCTTTCCATACATGTAGTTTTCAAACTGTGAATAATTAGAAGCTACTGAAAAATCATATTGGCTTCCACAATTAGTTATGTTATCCCAATACATACCCCCACCAGGTCTAATTGCAGATTGGATGTCAGCTATAACTTCATGAGGAGTGAGCTCAACGTTGTAACCATTGTTTGCTTCGTACCACATAAAAGCCCCCTGAGGATAGCTAATCCATTTACTATAATCTGCAATCATCTTCCCCTTAAGCAATTCAGCTTCTATTTCATAATTTCCAACTAAGTTTTCAATTATCATCGCTTCTGCTGACTGCTCTGCCATTGGTATTTTATACTCTCTATTATGTATTGTGTCCATGAACATTTCCTTCAGGATTATTCCATAGTAGTCAGAGTTTGACAAGTAACGTTTATATGCCATTTATTTGTTTTTTAATAATTCCATACTGGTTTAACAGCTGAAGAATAAGGTATTGGAGTTGACTTAGATTTCTTTTTGAACTTAGCATAATCTTCTGACAAGAAGTAACACATAGCCATTTCAAAGCAGTCGTTTAAGTGTCCGTATTTCTCATATTTCACTCCTACTGTTGCGTCAAAAATCTTATCCT
>JBFWMP010000215.1:0-3639 GCA_050251575.1 Clostridia bacterium | reverse complement strand
ATTCAACCAGTACTTTATCAGGGAATGACTTGAAACCTTGAATTTCTACTGCTTTTAAATACATACAAAACACCCCGTATCTTTGAACTACTATAATTTTAACATATAATTCTAAAATAGCAATAAACTATGCCGTTTTGCTCTATAAGTAAAAAGGAAGGAAGCGAGAGGAACCATCCTCTTGCTTCCTTCTATAATTGCTGCAGCTGCTCCAGTGCGTGCTTGGCTGCATTCTGCTCTGCTTCTTTTTTGCTCTTTCCAATTCCATGACCAACTATTTTGTTATTCTGCCTTGCTTCAACGCAAAACTCTTTATTATGATCCGGTCCCCGTTCTTGAACTATTTCATATTCTATACGCTCTTCATTATTTTTTTGAACTAGTTCTTGAAGTATAGTTTTATAGTCTTTAAAAACAGTACCCTCTACCGCAGCCTTCACAGTTTCACTTAACTGTTCCAATACCCATTGCTTAGCGGCATCCAAATCACTATCAAGAAAGATTGCTGCAATAATAGCTTCAAACGCATCTGAAAGAATGGATATTCTCTCTCTTCCTCCCGTCAGATCTTCTCCTTTTCCTAAAAGAAGAAATCTTCCTATTTCAAGTTTCTGAGCACATTGGGCGAGAGATGGTTCACAAACGACACTAGCCCTTACCCTCGTTAATTCTCCTTCCGGTAACTCTGGATATTTTCTGTATATATGATCACTGATGATAATGTTTAGCACAGCATCACCTAAAAATTCATGTCTCTCATTACTAAGGATATTACTATGGCGGTTTTCATTTGCATAAGAACTATGTGTTAGTGCAATGACCAAGTTTTGAATATTTTTAAACCGGTATCCAATCTGATTTTGGAACACTTTAAGACTTTGGTTTAATTCATTATCGATATTCATACGCCCTCCTCAAAAAGCCAACAACAATTGGTCGGCAGTCAAAGCAAGATTCTGACTGCTCACCAATTGTTACTGTGTAAAGTGATTCTACTAATTCACAAAAACTAGAGCTAGGAGCTTGGAGCTTGGAGCTCCTAGCTCCTAGCTATTTTAATACTTCTTTAATAATATTGTGGCATTATGTCCACCAAATCCCAACGAATTTGACAACGCATATTCAATTTCTTTACTTCTTCCCTGATTCACTACATAATCAAGATCGCAATCCACATCAGGATTCTTATAATTCATCGTAGCAGGAATATAGCTATCCTTCAAGGCTAAAGCACAAATAATTGCTTCAATAGCACCGGCCGCACCCAACAAATGTCCTGTCATTGATTTTGTAGAGCTTATAGGAAGTTTATATGCATACTCGTCAAATACAGTTTTTATAGCTGCCGTCTCAAATTTATCATTGTACGGTGTAGATGTTCCATGCGCATTGATATATCCCACTTCGGTAGCGTCAATACCAGCTTCCTTCAAAGCAAGTGCCATAGCTCTTGCTCCACCTTCTCCATCCGGTGCCGGTGCAGTAATATGATATGCATCATCAGTAGCTCCATAACCAACTACTTCCGCAATAATGTTTGCACCTCTTTGAAGAGCATATTCCAATTCCTCAAGAATCAGAATACCCGATCCTTCACCCATAACAAACCCATCTCTTTGGGCGTCAAATGGACTGGAAGCAAATTGAGGTTCGTCATTCCTTGTAGACATTGCTTTCATAGAACAAAATCCGGCAAAAGCCAATGGGGTAATAGGTGCTTCCGCACCTCCTGAAATCATTACATCCACATCACCATTTCGTATGGCTCTAAAGGCATCTCCTAGCGCATTGGTGCCTGACGCACAAGCAGAAATGATTGTTTCATTGACAGCTTTTGCACCTGTCATAATCGCAATATGACCGGCAGCCATATTTGATATCATCATTGGAATAAAGAATGGACTTACTCTTCCGGGACCTTTAGACATCAAGTTAGTATGCTGGTCTTCCATAGTCCCTATCCCACCCACTCCTGAGCCTAAGATAACCCCTACTCTTTCTCCATCCAATTCTTCAACCTTTATTCCTGCATCTTCTAGAGCCATCTTACAGGCAGCTACTGCATAATGTGTATATCTGTCCATCCTCTTTGCTTCTTTTCTATCTATATACTGGCAAATATCAAAATCTTTTACTTCGGCAGCAATTCTGCAAGTATAATCAGCAGCATCGAATCTTGTTACATGGTCAATCCCACACTTACCTTCTTTGATTGCATTCCAAAAATTATTTTTTCCAATTCCAATAGGTGTTACCGCACCTACGCCTGTGACTACTACTCTTCTTTTCATCTTTTACCCCCAAATTAGAGTTTTTAGTTAATATTGCTATTTATATTAAAAATTAAATTATACGATTCATATTTAAAATCATCTATCAAGACAAAAAAGTCCCTATATTGGGACTTTTTTGTTAGCTATTGGCTGTAATATACTTAACTATATCACCAACAGATGAAATCTTTTCTGCTTCTTCATCAGGTATTTCTAAATCAAATTCTTCTTCAAGAGCCATGATAAGTTCAACAATATCCAATGAATCTGCGCCTAAATCATCAATGAAGGAAGCTTCCATTGTAACATCATCTTCTTCCACGCCTAACTGATCGACAACGATCTCTCTAACCTTTTCAAAGATCATTTCATTCACCTCCTTCCACAGAAGTAAAATATATTAAATAAATTTACTATATTTAGATAATATTACATTACCAGTCCACCGTCAATATGTAAAACTTGACCTGTGATATAATTTGCAGCATCAGAAACTAAAAATGTGATTACATTCGCCACATCATCCGGTGTCCCGAACCTTTTGAGTGGTATGCCTCTCAAATATTCTTCTCTTACTGCATCCGGTAATTTATCTGTCATATCCGATTGTATAAAGCCGGGAGCTACTGCATTGCAAGTAATATTTCTTGCAGAAAGTTCCTTTGCAGTAGATTTGGTTAACCCAATCAAGCCAGCTTTCGAAGCGGCATAATTAGCTTGACCTGCATTTCCCATTACACCTACAACTGATGTGACATTAATAATCTTTCCATACCGCTGTTTTAACATAATTCTCGTTACTGCCTTAGTACAATTAAACGAACCTTTCAAATTAACATCTAACACATCATCCCAATCCTTCTCAGA
This sequence comes from Clostridia bacterium, assembly GCA_050251575.1. Taxonomy (GTDB): domain Bacteria; phylum Bacillota; class Clostridia; order SK-Y3; family SK-Y3; genus X23. The sequence goes on along the minus strand of JBFWMP010000215.1, from coordinate 499 downwards.
CATTTTCATGATGAGTGTATCTTTTGTAATACCTGCATTATTCACCAGAATATCTATACTGCCAAACGTATCTACGGCCACCTTTACAATGTCCTCTACCTCATTAATATTTCTAACATCGCCTCTGCATGCAATAGCTTTTCCCCCATTGTTACTGATCTCTTGTACAATCTTTTCAGCATTAGCAGACGATGTACTATAGTTGATAACAATATTAGCACCTTCTTGCGCAAGTTTTATTGCTATAGCCTCACCAATTCCTCTTCCTGCGCCCGTAATAATAGCAGTCTTTCCCTTTAAATTCATTTTGTCCCCCCTAACAGCTCATCTAATATTCTTTTCAGAGAAGGTACATTCTCTATATTATATATCTTAACTGAATTATCTATTTTCTTTATGAATCCACTGAGCGCCTTTCCAGGACCAACTTCAATAAATGTATCTACTCCATCCTTAATCATTCTCTTAATGGACTCTTCCCATTTAACACTATTGCTAA
>JBFWMP010000214.1:0-3650 GCA_050251575.1 Clostridia bacterium | reverse complement strand
ATAAAAACCGGAAGGTCTTTAAATGCACTATCATACTTGTCCCATATTTCTTTCCTCTTTTTAGAATACTTTTCAACCATAGGCATTTGTCTTATTCCTATAGCTGCCTGCAAATCCATCATATTATATTTAAAGCCGGGATAGATTACCTGATAATGCTTATATCCTTCATCCGAAAACCTCTTCCATGCATCTTTACTCATACCATGTAAGCCCATCACCTTTATTTTTGCAGCATATTCATCATTATTTGTAATGACCATACCCCCTTCCCCAGTGATGATGTTTTTGGTAACATAAAAGCTAAAACATCCCAAATCACCTATTGTACCTGCTTTTTTTCCTTTATATTCTGTTTCTATAGCATGAGCGCAGTCTTCTATAACTTTTAACCCATATTTTCTTGCTATATTCATAATATCATCCATTTTACATGGGCGTCCTGCAAAATGAACCGGAAGAATTGCTTTAGTTTTTTTAGTAATTTTCTTTTCAATTTCATTGGGATCTATATTCATGGTATCCTTTTCTACATCTGCAAAAACCGGAATGCCACCCGCATGAATGATTGTGTTGGCAGTAGCACAAAATGTCATAGGAGTAGTAATCACTTCATCTCCAGGCTGCACTTCAATAGCCATAAGCGAAAGATGCAATCCTGCCGTACAGGAATTTAATGCCATTGCATTTTTTATGTTTTTATATTCTTTAAACATATTCTCAAATTTACTTACTTTCGGTCCGGTTCCTATCCAACAGGTTTTTATCGTATCAACTACTTCATCAATTACATCATCTTCAATCAGCGGGCTTCCATAAACCAAAAAATTATCTCTGATCGGCTTGTTGTCCATAATATTTAATCCCCCTTCAGACCTAATCATATATAAACAGAGTTCTATCTTATCTGTTTCCTAAAAGAAAATACCTGAATCCAATTTTTTCAACTTGTTCTTTATTGATTGAATTTCTAGTATCTAAAATGTTTTTATTTCGCATTTCTTTATATAATATCTCAAAATTTAGATTAGAAAACTCATTATGATTGACACCTAATAATATTAAATCACTGTTGGCTACAGCCGATATAATATCCTTTTTAAGCAAGTGATGTTCTTTTACATAAGGATCGCAAACCCTAATCTCATAATTTCCATCCTGTTCTAAGAGATTAATTAAATGAATAATCGGACTTTCTCGTATATCATCAACATTAGGTTTATACGTTATCCCCAGTATAGCAATTGTTTTTTTCCCTTTAACCGTATTTAATACTTTTTCTACTTTTTCTAAAACATGATTTGGCATACTGTCATTAATAGTTCTTGACAAAGATATTAAATTAGAGTTATCAGGATACTTGTCAACAATAAACCAAGGGTCAATCGCTAAGCAATGTCCACCTACACCAGGTCCTGGTTGATGTATATTTACCCTGGGATGCTTATTGCACAGTTTAATTACTTCCCAAGCATTTATACCTTCATTCTCACATAAGATAGCTAGTTCATTAGCAAGTGCGATATTGACATCTCTGAAAGTATTCTCCATCATCTTGCACATCTCTGCTGTCGTGGCATCGGTAACATATATTTCTCCTTTTACGAATGTCTTGTATAATTCTTTCGCTATTTCAGAAGATTTTGAGTTTATTCCTCCAATTATTCTGTTATTCTCAACCAGCTCAATGAGAATTTTTCCAGGTAAAACTCTTTCTGGAGAATATGCAACAAAAAGCTGTTCACCCAGTATAAGCTCAGATTTTGATAAAATAGGAACTATGACATCTTTTACTGTTCCTGTAGGTGAAGTAGATTCAAGGATAACAACATTTCCTTCTCTTAAATAAGGAACAATGGACTCAGCAGCAGCTCTCACATAAGAAAGATCCGGTTTCTTATCTTTGGTTATGGGTGTTGGTACTGCAATAATAAAGACATCTGCCTCAGTCGGCTCATTCCTGCCGATAAGATTGCCTGATGTTACCGCAGCTTGAACCATGATATCGAGGTATGGCTCATTGATGGTGATTTTTCCGTTATTTAATGCTGTTATTATATCTTCTTTTACATCTATACCAATGATTTCATGACCATGAGTAGCAAACATTGCAGCAGTCGGCAGGCCAATATATCCTAGCCCCAACACACATATTTTTTTCTTATTCAACATCCTATCCCCTTTTAAAAATATCTATCATAACCCTATTACTCACCTATTCGTAGTATGTCCTTTGAGTTTCTACAAAACAATCTATCAGTATATTCTTCTCCAACCCATCTATGTACTTTTTTTCTAGCTTTATAAAAATCAGAATATCCTCTAGGATTATGGGCATCTGATGCAATAAAATGCGCATCTTTTGATTTAATAATCTTTTTAGCAAGTTTCTTTGCTGATCTACCATATACTCCCATGATGCTTCCTGCATCTACCTGTATTAAAAAACCCATTTTGTGCAAGTCTAAGAACAATTGAAAATTTTTATGAAGTGCGAGATTTCTTTCCGGGTGCGCAATCACAGGGGTAATCTGCATAAGCTGAAGTTTATATAATATTTCAGAAAGATAAAATGGTATATTATCATATGGAAGTTCCACAAGAATAAATCTTGTTTTATTCAAAGTTATATTTTTTTCTAATGAATCAGGTAAAAAAGGATTTATTTTTACTTCATAACCCAAAAGAATATTTATTCCATACTCTCTTCCTATCTTTACGACCTCATTATAATTATTTATAATTTTAGAATCTTCTAGTAATACTTCTGAAAAATGAGGAGTCGCAATGATAGTTTTAACCCCTACTCTACTCGCTCCTATAACCATTTGTTTTGATTTTTCAATGGTATCCGGTCCATCATCTATACAGTAGATTATATGGCTATGAATATCTATCATGTATTATCCTTTCTTCTTAATCGATACATTTATCTTTCTTTTCCATAATAATTATAAAATGAATAATAACTTTTATATTCATTCTTCTTCATTTTATTTAATACAACTCCTAAAATTCTTGCATTAGCTTTTTCAAGTTGTTCTTTTACTCTTTGAACCTTTTTATAATCAGCCTTGTCAGCTTCAATAACAAGAATAACACCATCGGTTTGAGATGCTATTATTGCACAATCAATAACACTCCCTAATGGCGGTGTGTCAATAATTATGATATCAAACTTTTCTTCACTTTCATTTAATAATTGTTTGAATTTTGCAGAACCTACTAATTCTGCTGGATTAGGAGGCTTAGGTCCACACGGTATTATAAAAAAATTAGGTATATTTGTTTGCTTTATTATATCATTAAAAGATTCTGTACTTGACAAGTAATTTGTAAGTCCTATATCTATCAAAGAAATATACTCTTTTAATAGAGCTGGTTTTCTTAAATCACCATCAATTAGCAGTGTTTTCTTTCCGGAACTAGCAAAAGAAACTCCAAGGTTTTTAGAAGTAGTACTTTTCCCTTCTCCCTGATTATAACTGGTTACTGCAATTGTTTTAATCTTATCATTAAATGCTAAAAACCTAATATTTGTTCTTAATGTACGGTAAGCTTCTTCAGCAGGAGTATTTATTCTGTAATCCAAATCAATATAATTATTATTAATCATTTATTCCCTCCTATTTAAGTTCAAGCTCTGGAAT
>JBFWMP010000213.1:0-3652 GCA_050251575.1 Clostridia bacterium | reverse complement strand
TTGCGAAAGCTTTAAACTGTAATCCGAAAGAAATCTTTTTTACTGCCTCCGGGACAGAAGCCGATAACTGGGCAATTAAAGGTGTCGCTTTTGGTAATAGAAATAAAGGAAATCATATTATTACTACAGCTATTGAGCATCATGCTATTCTTCATACCTGTCAGTATTTAGAGAAAGAAGGCTTTGAAGTTACCTATCTTCCCGTCGACGAAAGTGGAAAAATTTCCCTCGAACAGTTGCGGAAGGCTATTACAGATAAAACAATCATGATTTCCATTATGTTTGCAAATAACGAGATTGGTACAATTCAGCCTATTGAAGAAATAGGGAAAATAGCTAAGGAGAAGGGAATATATTTCCATACTGATGCTGTGCAGGCAATAGGGAATATACCTATAGATGTACAAAAGCTTAATGTGGATATGCTTTCATTATCTGCTCATAAGTTTTATGGGCCTAAGGGTGTAGGGGCATTATTCATAAAAAAAGGTGTGAAAATGCATACATTCGTTCAGGGTGGAGCACAGGAAAGAGGAAGAAGAGCAGGTACTGAGAATATAGCTGGAATTGTTGGATTGGCTGCAGCGATTGAACTTGCTACAAATAATTTAGAAAGTTATAATAAAAAGATTAAGACTCTGAGAGATAGGCTGGTAAGGGAAGTGATGGAGAAAATCCCTTATACTCGGATTAATGGACATCCTACGGAGCGTCTGCCGGGTAACGCAAACTTCTCGTTTGAATTTATAGAAGGCGAGTCACTCTTATTAATGCTTGATATGAAAGGTGTTGCCGGTTCCAGTGGTTCAGCATGTACCTCCGGCTCGCTTGACCCATCCCATGTACTCCTTTCTATCGGATTACCGCATGAAATAGCACATGGTTCGTTGAGGTTGTCTTTTGGAGATGAAAACACAGAAGAAGATGTAGATTATGTGATGGAGGTGCTGCCTCCAATCGTAGAGAGACTAAGAGAAATGTCTCCATTATATGAAGAAGTGAGGAGAGGGGTCAAAAATGTATAGTGAAAAGGTCATGGATCATTTTTCAAATCCAAGGAATGTGGGGGAAATTGATAATGCTGATGCAGTAGGACAAGTAGGGAATCCGAAATGCGGCGATATCATGAAAATTTACTTAAAGATAGAAGATGACATCATTATTGACGTAAAATTCAAGACTTTTGGCTGCGGTGCAGCCGTTGCAACCAGCAGCATGGCGACAGAATTGGTTAAGGGAAAAAAGATTGAAGAGGCATTGAAAATTACAAATAAAGCAGTTGCAGAAGCATTAGACGGTCTTCCGCCAGCCAAGATGCACTGCTCCAATCTTGCGGAAGAAGCAATCCGATCAGCTATCGGTGATTACTATAAGAGGCAAGGGATGGAAGATAAAGCTATAGAAATATGTTCAGGATGCTGTGAAGGATGTCATGCTCATAATCATGAGGAGGAATAAGTGAACTGAGAAACAACTATAAAATTATCAAGTAAGTAGTAGAGGTAGGCCTTGTGCCTACCTTTTATATTTTTTTATTGTGAAATAGGATTACCGGAGAAATAATAATACATCTTCTTTATAAGCATGCATCAGCAAATTTCAAATGTTTTTGGAATTTATATGCAAAAATGTATTGTAATTCAATGGTTCGATATGGTAAAATTATATTGAAGAAAATAATGGATTAAGCACTTTGTTTCAATTAGAGTAATACGAATGTCAATAATAATTATTTTGTTGTATAAGGGAGTCTATATGTTATACAAAATACCATTATATGTAGCATTACTACAGAGTATTCCGGAGACATTCTTAATCATTCAACTGGGTTTTATTTTTTTCAATATCCATATCAATTATAAAAAGTCACTTATTATTTCATTGATAAGTGCGGTTATATCATATATAGTAAGAAAGTTGTTCACTACTTTCGGAATACATACATTTTTGCTTCTGATAGCACTAATTTTTCTAATCAGAGTAATAACTAAGATTCATCTAATGCACTCAGTAGTCGGAGTACTGACAGGTGCATTAATAGCAGGAGTATTCCAAATGGTGACCACACCATTGCTTTTGATGGTTTATGGTAAGATAATGAGTGATTTGGCGTTGGAACCCTGGCTCAATATACTCTTTTTTCTGCCAAGCGGATTGCTCATGGTCTTGTCATATCTGATTATAAGAAAGAACCATTTTTATCTTATAGATTTTAATATGTACCACAAGGATTGATAATATTGCTAAAAGACAAGAATATCATCATTATTTTAACCATCCTTTTGCAAGCGATACTCATCATATTTATAAATCAATATATCACCATTACACAGAATATTGAAGACATAAAGAAATTCTTGTCTGCTGCAAATATGCTTATTGTATTTCTAACCGGATGTGCACTATATTCATTAAAAGTTTTAGGGGAAGATATCAAGAAACAAATCGAACAAAATATTTTAAAATCCCATCTTCAGCAGGTAGAAAGTCTTATAAAGACATTACATTCGCAAAAGCATGAATATACGAGGCATATACAAACGATACAGGCAATGCTGTATCTGGGAGAATTTGATAATGCCAAGACGTATATGAACGGAGTAGTACAAGACTATAGGCATACTGGAAGCATGATTCATACAGATAATCCGGCTCTAACGGCACTTCTAAACAGTAAAAGTGAAGTAGCTGCAAATAAAAATATTGTCTTTGACTTTGCAATAAAGTGTGATTTGTCAAAACTGAATATACCTCCTTGGGATTTGACCAGTATTTTGGGTAATCTAATGGATAATGCATTTGAGGCTGTACTTGAGGTAAGAAACAATAGAAGAGTCGGACTGGAGATAAAATTCGAAGAAGGTCAGTATATCATATATGTATACAATAATGGAACTAAGCTTGCCGATACGCATATCACGAATATTTTTGAAGCAGGGTTTAGTACAAAGGATTCGGAAGCAAGAGGGTATGGATTATATATCGTAAAAAAACTCGTAGATAAATATCAGGGAAAGATAAAAGTGGTAAACGATGAAAGAACTGCTTTTATCGTATATCTTCCTTGTAGGGAGGTTAAAAATGATTCACGATATATCGAGACGGGCGGCCGGCATGCTGGGAAACCAACTGGAAGCTGATAAAGAACAAACTGATATTTTCGCCTATGGATTAGAAATCATCATTGGCGGTGTAGTGAAATTTGCCTTGGTAGTTTTACTAGCTTATATATTCGGCATTTTGGAAACAACACTTATAAGTGTTGCAGCCTTTATAGTCTTTCGACACTTTGGAGGAGGCGTACATTTAAGTACATATGCAAGATGCTTGTCTTTGGGACTACTGTTGTTCTTGACAATGGGAAAGTTGGCCGTATACGATATACATACAAAAATAATCATTGGATTACTGAGTGTAATTTTTTTTCTAGGTATATATATCATTATCAAATGGGTACCGGCAGGAACACAAAAGAAGAATATATCATGCAAAGATTTGAGATCAAAACAAAAACTAAAAGCATTTATTGCATTGATAGTCTGGATGATCCTAAATGCTATATTGATTTACCATCGCCAGATTCAATATGGGTTCGCTTTAATCCTGGGCGCCACAGGCAGCTTTTTCTTTATATCACCTTTGGGTTATAGAG
>JBFWMP010000212.1:0-3672 GCA_050251575.1 Clostridia bacterium | reverse complement strand
AGCATGGATAGATGAATATAACAATGAAAGACCACATGAATCTTTGAACAACTTGACACCGATGGAGCATGCGGAAATAATGTAAAAAACTCTAAGCTAACTTGGCTATATTGAAGGGATGTTTACAGTTGGATGGAGCCCAAAGTCCATGGTCGAAACGAGGGTAGAATATTATTTTTTGGTATCAAGAAAGATGAAGTAATTGCATTCCTTGCTATTCCTCATTCATATTTATCTCAAGAAATAGAAGCAATTGATGTCAATAACATTAATCTCACTGGTATTTTTAAGGAAATTTTAATTGATTCCAGCAAGGGGCATGATTCAAAAGTACTGTTACTTGAAGAATTGAAACGTATTCACTTGTTAGAATGGATAAATAGTAAAAGACTTAATTCTGATGGATATCCTCAGCTTTACTTAGCGCAGAATGGAGGTGGATATACACTTGAAGCTGAATTGGGAATTAAGCCTAATGGTGATGCTAATCCTGACTATTTGGGCTGGGAGGTTAAGCAATTTTCAGTAAATAATTTTGTAAAAATTGGAAATAAGGCAATAACTTTGATGACACCTGAACCAAATGGAGGGCTTTATGTAGCTGAGGGTGTTGAACGTTTCGTTCTTAATTATGGTTACACCAATAACGATGGAGAGAGGTACGATTTTACTGGGATACATAATTGTAACGCAATACACGGGCGAACTGGATTAAAACTAATTTTACATGGTTATGACTATGAATCTAATTCAATAACTAAAGCTAATGGATTTATAGGTTTAATAACCGCCGATGATAATATAGCTGGTAGTTGGAGTTTTACAAAATTGATAGAGCACTGGAAACGTAAACATGCTAAAGCTGTCTATATACCTTCTATATCAAGAATATCAGGAGATATGAAACAGTATTATTATGGAAACATAGTTCGATTATTTCAAAATACAGATTTTTTTCTCTTTCTTAGAGCATTATATGAAGGGGTTATTTATTATGACCCGGGTATAAAACTTATAAAATGTGATAGGGGTTATGTATCCAAAAGAAGAAGCCAGTTCAGGGTTAAATCAAATAATTTAGTTAATATTTACAAAGAAAAAGAAGAAGTTAATTTATTAAAAGCATGATTACATAATTATTGCTCTGGGTCAAACTTGTGATATAATATCACACAATTTACCTTTCGGAGTTTTTGATGACTGATGATTTAGTTTTATTGAATAAATTACTTGAAATATATGAACAACGATACATCGCTGAGTACTTGAACGAAATAGGTAACGATTGCTGGAACAGAGAGAAAATTAATAGGTGGCTTAATGGCAAGGCAACAGCAAAGTTTTCTTTCTTAGAATATAAAGAACTTCAAAAATTACTTCCTAAACAAAAAGAAAACTCAAATGATTTTCGATTTATTGATTTGTTTGCTGGTATTGGAGGAATAAGAAAAGGTTTTGAATCAGTTGGAGGTCACTGTGTTTTCACAAGTGAGTGGGACAGATTTGCTATTAAAACTTATAAAGCTAATTACAATAATTGTTTGGAACATATTTTTAATGAGGATATACGCGATATAACTTTATCTAATAAGCAGAATACATCTGAAAATGAATCATTTGAACGAATAGAGAGTAAAATTCCTAATCATGATGTTTTACTTGCTGGCTTTCCTTGTCAGCCTTTTTCACTAGCTGGAGTATCTAAAAAAAATGCACTTGGCAGATTACACGGTTTTGCATGTCAGACACAAGGAACTTTATTTTTTGACATAGCGAGGATTTTGAAAGTCAAAAGACCCGTGGCATTTATGCTTGAGAATGTCAAAAATCTTAAAAGTCATGACAAAGGTAAAACATTTAAAGTTATTCTAGAAACTTTGGATAAGCTTGGTTATTTTGTGGCAGACTCTGAAATCAATGGCTCGGATGACCCCAAAATTATAGATGCACAGAATTTTCTTCCTCAGCATAGAGAAAGGATAATTTTAGTCGGTTTCAGAAAAGATTTGAATATCCATGAGGATTTTACTCTTAAAAATGTTAAACAATTTTTTCCGGTTGTAAAGCCAACACTTTCCAATATTCTTCAGTTAAATGTTAATCCAAAATACATCCTTACAGAAAGACTTTGGGAATACCTATATAACTACGCAAAGAAACATCAAGCAAAGGGTAATGGATTTGGCTATGGGTTAGTAAATCCTAATAATGAGACCGTTATAACAAGAACATTATCTGCAAGATATCATAAAGATGGTTCTGAAATACTCATCGACAGAGGTTGGGATTTTGAGCTAGGTGAAAGAGATTTCTGGAATAAAAAAAATCAAGCTAATCGTCCAAGAAGGTTAACTCCTAGAGAGTGTGCAAGGTTAATGGGTTTTGACAAGCCGAATGAATCAGATTTTATTATTCCAGTGTCAGACACTCAAGCTTACAAACAATTTGGCAACTCTGTATGCGTTCCCGTATTTGAATCAGTTGCTAAACTCATGAAACCTTATATTATTAAGGCAAATAATAAAAAGATGATATTTAGCAAAAAAAGTGTCTTAGCATAAAAGCAATATACTTTCTGTTAGTGTTTATTAGGCATTTCAATTACATCATTTTTACACTATCGCCCATAAACGACAAAAGCCTCTGGAATCCAGAGGCTTTTATTTATCTGCTATATTTAGCTTTTTAATTGGAGGCGACGCCCAGAATCGAACTGGGGTACGCGGATTTGCAGTCCGATGCCTAACCACTCGGCCACGTCGCCTTAAAAGGAAAAAAAAGACCGGTAAAAAAGAACCGGTCTCTTAAAAAAAGCGGGTAGCCGGACTCGAACCGGTGACCTCAACCTTGGCAAGGTCGCGCTCTACCAACTGAGCTATACCCGCGTGAGGTAGCTTTTATAGCTTATCACGAATCTGTTGTCAACATCTTATTTCAAATTTTCTTTATTTTTGTCAGAACATAAAGCACGGTCAGAACTTATAAAAAACCGTACCCTCCTGAAAAGCGCCCTCTGGCTTCGGCGTCACAGTATACCTGAATCCGGCGCGCACAAAATCCTCCCGAATCTCCCGACCGGAAGAGTATGTCGCCGCTCTGCCTACATCAGTGCAGAGCCTGTAAACGTCTCTGAAAACCGCCTCCGTCCACATCTCCGGATTCTTCCGTTTGCCGAACGGATCGAAATACACCACATCAAATTTAAGCGGCATATCGCGTATGATATTGCGCGCATCACCAATGGCTATGTCAAGCCGGACGTTCTCCGCCTGCCCTTCGGCTATAAGCTTTCTCAGAAGCTCATAGCCCCCGTAGGGCCACATAAATCTGTTCTGCCTGATAGTGTCAAACAGCGACGACTGACGCTCTACGGTGACAATATGGAGCCTGTAGCGGTGCTCCATGGTCATTATCCTGTCAAGGGTAACGGCAAGGTTGCTTCCGCCGCCAAGACATATATCCAGAAGACGCACGTCCTGCACCAGCAAAAGCTCTTCTATGCCGCTGGCGGTATAGAATTTATGCAGGCTTTCCGTGAACGCGCCCACGCTTTTGGCTCTATACCCCTCGTTATAGTCCATACTATAGAGGGATATAGAGCCGTCGGCTGTTATTAATGGTTTGTTCTTAGTTTTTAACGGGATTAAATTCGGCATTATGAAAATAGATGTG
>JBFWMP010000211.1:0-3700 GCA_050251575.1 Clostridia bacterium | reverse complement strand
CCATGGAATACATGAGGGTGATTTTTTTTGGAGCAGTTTTTCAGGTTCTAAGCATGGGTATGAACCATTTTATACGTGCTGACGGCAACCCTAAGATAGCCATGTTTACCATGTTTCTAGGTGCAGGTTTAAACACCTTGTTAGATCCTCTCTTTATCTATGTCTTCAACATGGGTATGACCGGTGCTGCTCTTGCAACCATCTTGGCACAAGCAGTTTCAGCAACATGGGTAGTAGCATACTTTATAGGCAAACGCAGCAGAAATAAACTTAGACTTAAATATATAAAGTTAAAGCTTAATATTATAGTTCAGATTACTTCTTTAGGACTTCCCGGATTTTTACTGCAGCTTGCCAATAGCCTTTTAAATATAGTACTTAACAAGAGCCTGCTGATTTACGGTGGCGATATAGCAGTGTCAGGTATGGGCATAATAAACAGCCTTCAGACTATACTTCTGATGCCTATTATTGGAATAAACCAAGGTGTCCAGCCTATTATAAGCTTTAACTTTGGAGCGAAAAAATACGCCAGAGTCAAAACTGCCGTAAAACTTGCTATAGTGGCCGCAACCGTAATCGTTACTATTGGCTATACCGCAACAAGGTTATTTCCTGCACAAATGATTTCTTTATTCAATCAAGAGCCTGAACTAATAAAGTTTGGAAGATATGCCTTGATAACTTGGTTTCTATGTATGCCTGTTGTTGGATTTCAAGTTATTTCTTCGAATTTCTTCCAGGCTATCGGCAAGTCCAAGTCTGCTATGTTTTTGACCCTTACAAGACAAATGATTCTGCTTATTCCTGCACTGATAATATTCCCTAAATTTTGGGGGATAAACGGGCTATTATATGCTGCACCGTTCGCCGATTTTTTCTCCGCATTGCTGACAGGCGTATGGTTTTACCGCGGCATTAAAAAATTGGAATCTTCAACATAACTATGTTATAATTATTATGAACATCCCTATATGGTTCAAGATTTTTGCATTATTCTGCAAATATGAGTATATCATTGGGCATAAGTATTATTGCAATCAAACTTATGCCCAAACTTATCTTATTTTTTCTTATATGGTTTAATTATAATTGGGATAGTATACGTATAATTAGGCGGTGAATCTAATGGATTTGAAGTATTTGGATTATGTTATAACTGTAGCTAAAGAAAAGAACATCTCCCGTGCGGCAGAAAAACTTTTTGTATCTCAGCCAACTTTAAGCCAATATATTCAAAAGCTGGAACAGAATTTGGGTATCCCTTTATTTAATCGTAATAATAAGAATATAACGCTTACTGCTGCAGGAAAAGCATATATAGAATCTGCAAAAAAAATATTAAATATTAACCGACAAACAGATTTATTATTGTCGGATTTTTCAGCATGCAAAAAAGGGCTTCTTTCTCTAGGCATCCCAAATACGATTGGCGTCATTATCTTACCTAGGATTCTTCCCAAATTTCATAAACTATATCCCGATGTATCATTTACCATTACAGAAAGGAACTCCTCTGAATTACTACAACTAACTGAACGTAGGCAAATTGATATCGCCATTGTACAGCAATCCGACAAAGCTAATACCTTGATTTTTGAACCCCTTTATGCAGATGAATTTTTATTGGTAGTCCCCAAAGAGCATATTATTGCTCAAACAGTCCCTCCTTCTTCCGATTGCAAATATCCTAAGATTTCTCTATCGTTATGTGAAAACGAGCAATTTATTATTTTGAAAGAAGGATTTACACGACAAAAAATTTATAACCTCTTTAATAAAGCCAATGTCTTTCCTAAAAAAATTATAGAAATAAGAAATATGCAAACAGCACACCTTATGGCCTCAGAAGGGCTCGGACTTACGTTTGTAACAGAATCTCTGGTAAAAAGCAGTCCTGAAATTGCTAAAACTCTTCGGTATTATTCTGTTGAAGAACCTGAAAATATTTGGACTATGTCACTTGCATACCATAAAGACTGTTATATGGCTAATATTATACTCGATTTAATAAAAGTTTTAAAAGAAGAAACCAGTATTTTTACACAAGTGACATAGCAAATAGTCGTTCTTTGAATATTAAGCATCCTATGCGACAGATGCTTATTTCAACGCGTCTGCTATTTCTCTCATCTTCCCGCCGCTATTTGTCCAATAGCTCATATTATTTTTAAGCTCATCCCCTAGGCAAAAATGCTTAACTCCTAGATCAATATAATATTGCGACTCTTCCGGTGTATTAATTTCACACATCGGCTGCACATTGTGCTTCAATGCAATCTTTATCATTTGACGTTCCACTGCTTTCACTTCATCAACATGTTCACTTGCATCCCAGCCCATGCTCATTGAATAATCGGAAGGACCGAACTGCACCATATCCACACCAGGCACAGAACAAATTTCCTCAAGATTATCCATCGTTTCTTTCTTTTCTATCATCAATACTACTACAATATCTCTCGCCATCTTCACATATTCCAGCTGTGGTCTGCGAGGCTGATAACCAATCCATCTCCTTGTAGCATAGCCAAGTTTTCCATTATCTTGAGGATTATCTGCACGAATTGCTTGTATAGATTCTCTTACCTGGTCCGCTGTTTTGTGATCTGTAAACATAACGGCTTGAAATCCTGAGGCAATTGCCTTCTGCGCCACATACGCCCGATTTTGAAAATCCACTTTAATCATTGTCGACATATCGTTCAGTTCTGCCGCACGGCAAAGATTTTCAAGATCATACTGATTAAAAGGCGCATATTCTGCCACAAACTGTATATAATCGAAATTTCCTGTTGAAGCAAGTGCCTCTGTGATAACAGGCCATGTACTCAATACCCTTGTTCCTACCGTAGGAAGATTATTATCTAATATATATCGCAACTTATTTTCTTTCATTATTTTCCCACCTCGCATAATTTTATATAAAATTTATATCCTATTTTACTGGGTTAAACTGCGTAAGATCTGTTTCATCATCATATTGGCGCAGCATCTCTATACCTTCAACCTCAATAATAACTATATCGACAGTTGTTAAACATGGATTCTGACCTTTCACCAAATGTCCGCCAAATACTGTTCCTTTTTTATCACACATAGTGCCATGGAAATGGATATCGCATTTTCCATCCTTTTGACAGATAACTCCTGTCCCTGAAAGGAATTCTACCGGTCCCTCTTTTTTGAATACTTCACCATAGCCTGCACCTATTTTCGCATCTTCTTTTGGAATTAGATACATATATCCTGCTTGTGAAAAGCTTCCGAAGCAATTTACTAATGCGTACTTGATGCCGTTTTCTTCACAAATCTTTTCAATCCCCTCAAGAAGGTCCGTATTAGGTAAAATCCTTGCAGCAACTACTTTGCCGGTTTTTCCGCATGCATACTGAATTCTTATGTCTTCCATTTTCGTTATCTCCTTTCGTTCTAAAGTATTTTTTTAAAGCCTTTATTTGGTGCTAAGGATGTCTTTTTATTATTTGCTTTAATAGTCCATATTATAGTCCATCAAATCTCCAACGTCCAATATGACTATACTATAATCAATATAGGATATATCTATAACTTCTATTCTGCTCTGCTTGATAGACCTATGAAAAAGGCAGGACCTTAGTCCTATCTTTTTATAAACACCCCTTCAAAAAAGGATTTATGAAAAAAATGTCGAATTATAGTAAATAATTACAACCAATGT
>JBFWMP010000210.1:0-3725 GCA_050251575.1 Clostridia bacterium | reverse complement strand
TCACTTGTCCCGATGATTTCAACAGCGCGCAGCAACAAGATAATTTGGACAGACTCAGTGAGGCCATGCAAACAGTAGGCATCAACTTCTCTTGGGAGTACGACGTCAAGGGAACCATACATGCCAGGCACATTGTCACTGATACAGGTTGGAAGATTGATATCGATAGAGGTCTGGATATTTTTCAGAAGTTTGACATGAATGATGGGTTGGCTATTACCAATAGGATGCAGGAATACAGGCAGTGTAAGAGGTTTGAGGTGACGTATAGGAAGGACAAGAGGTAGAATCGTGGCTATACCAAAATACGACGAGATCCAATTTGAAGCTTTAAAACTATTGAGTGATGGCGTTCCAAGAAAGGCAAAAGAGTTCATTGAGCCCCTATCTATTGTGTTTGAACTGTCAGAAAATGATTTGGCTAAAGAATATGACTCTGGTAATGGAAAGGTTTTTGCAGACAGGATTACTTGGGCATTGTCCTATCTAAATATGGCAGGTCTTGTTACAAAACCAAAGAGGGGTTTATACAAGATTAGTGAACAGGGGGTGCTAATCTTGGCCAATCCGGGGAAGTTCAAGCAGTATGTAAGTAAAAAGTATAAAGATCGAATAGGAGTTCAGAGCAAGCAATCTGATACTGCAACAAATCATGTAGGACCGAGCACCATGACCCCTGAAGAATCTCTATACGCCTCTTACCAAGGAATCAAAGAGACGATTTCTCAGGAAATTCTTGAAACTATACTTTCAAAGACACCTCGAGAGTTCGAGCGGTTGGTGGTTTTGCTGCTACAGAAAATGGGATATGGTGGTGAAGTAAAAGATTCTGGACTAGTTACCCAATACTCAAATGATAAGGGCATAGACGGAATAATTAAGGAGGATGTGCTTGGATTTGGCAGAGTTTGTATTCAAGCAAAGAAGTATGCATTTGGAAGTAATGTTTCAAGAGATGATCTACAAAAATTCGCTGGTGCTTTGATGCAGGCACAATCTTCTAAGGGAGTATTCATCACCACTTCGGATTTCACAAAACATGCATATGATTATGTTGAAAATCTGAATTCCAACATTCGCATCATACTGATTAATGGGAAAAAACTTGGAAATTATATTTTTGAATATAACCTAGGGATGCAAACAGAGAAGGTGATTGAAATCAAAAAGCTCGATGGGGATTTTTGGGATACGATGCAGGACGAAAGAGACGCTAGTAATAGCTAAAAATCCTACTGATTATTGAATGTTAATTTTGAGATGGAAGCAATAATTCATTGATGGGGGATTTATGATTTTCCGAGCAGATATTCCTAAGTCTTTAGATTTGTTAGGATTAATATTCCTAATGTATGTTATTAGCGTTCCTCTAGACTATTATTTTCATAGAAAGGAGTCTAAAGAGAATCGAGTAAAAGCACTCTCCTTTTACAGGTACTATTTAACCAAATATAAGATAAAGAAATACATAAAGTCACTACACCCTGCTTTGGCATCCTTTGAAAAACAAAGAATGATTGAATACTCCTTGTCTCTAATAAATACAATGAGCTTCACACACTATCTTGAGCTTGTATTACTTGCAGAAATAAAGGAACTAGATAGATATCTTTGGCATTTAGAGTATGAGCCACCCTTTTCTGATGGTATGAAATGGTTTCAGGTCTATTCAAATACTCTTGATGACAGGGGAGTACCCAAGAGTGTCATCAAGACAAAAACTGATGCGTATAGATCCTTATTAATTAGCGGATACCATAGATGGAATGAAAAAATTTAGTTATGATGGTTCTTTGATTTTGCACATTTATTTACTTTTATTGAAAGGTTTATTGATGAAAATATATATCAAAATAAAATGGCTACCCTAAGTAATTTGTAAAGGTAAAGATATGGGATTCCATGAAGATTTTGCATTTGAGACAGAAATTAAGAAATGGCCAACAGATGAGCTGATTACAATTCTGTCGAAAAATTCTATCCACTACATTCAACGTGGAGGAAACCAACTCATGAAGAATTACTATATTGAAGAGCCTACAGTTCAGAATATACCTAATTTGAAAAAGAAACCTTTTAAGACTTTTCTTGCTCCTTGGGATATGATTACCATTGAATATTATTCGGTTTGTTTTTCTTCTGATTATAGAAAAAGTAGACGATCGACTATTTCAAATTTAGTTAGTTGTTTCCAAAATTCCAATTATCTTGAATCAATTGCATCATCAATAACGGAAGATCCCGATAATCTATTTTTCTACCTCTTTGGAATGTCTGCAGAACAGTTTAACCTTCAAACTCCTAGTATGTATTTACGCGCTTTTAACCGTAATTTTCATATTCTTTATGGATCTCAGAAAATACGACGGTATCTAAGTATCGAAATAAGTGACATTATTAAGCAAACAATAGGTATATCAATAGAAAACTTCATGAAGTCAATAATTCTAATTTTTGCTTGTTGTCTGCAGAATCCAGACCCCTATATTGGATTTGATAGTTATTATCGGGATAGACAGAATATCCTTGATATAAAAAGAGATTTTGATAAGGTTCTAGCACTTTATACTTCTGATTATTCCACCATTCGAAGTAGTAAGTACGGAAGAAAGCAACTAGAAATAACGCCTTTTATAAAAACACAAAAGGATTCTAAAATCATTATGAGTTCGCTCCTATCAGTTTTTCAAATGGTTGGGAATAGCTTATACTGGCTTGTAAGAAATATATTCTACAGTAAAGCAGAAATACAACAAGAATTTACAAATGCATTTGGTTTAATGTTTGAAGACTATGTAATTGAATATTGTGAGTATTGTAATTTTCCTATTGAAAAGATACCAGAGCAAAAATACAAATCAGTGGATTTAAAATTTGAAAATGAGAATTATATTGTATTAATCGAGGTGAAATCATTAATATTAAATCTCTTAGGAAAAAATCAGAATCCAAATATAGAAGATTTGAAAGTATTCTATAAACGCGGAATTAGTGAAGCTTCAGAACAAATTGAGAGTACGCTTCGTAATATAGATAATCCACAGGATAAAAGAGTGATTTCATTGATTCTTTTATATGATTCACTTTTCGCTGCAGATTTTTTATTAAATATTGATTTGGAAAGGTTTAAGAGAAACAACATGTTCGCTGTAGGAATAGATAGTTTTGAAAACTGGGTTGTTTTATTTTCAGATAACAAAGAAGCATTCAATCAAATGTTGAGCAATTTGCATTACTGTGAAAACCAAAGAGACAATAGAGGTTTTTCAAAAACTCTCGAAAACTATAAGGAATATTTTCATGTTACTACAATTCCTGAATGGGATTATTTTCATATTTTCTTGAATAAGATAATAATAGATTCTAGTCAAGACCGTTGATGAACATTAAATATTTCCAACAATAGATATGATAACAGCATATATAAAAGGGTATGCAAAAGGGTATGCAACATACCCCTTTATGAGGAGTAACTTAGAGTAGCATAGAGAGAGTTTAAGAAATTATGTGTTTACTAAATCATTGAATAGTAGTACTCTAGAGTAAAATAAAGCTGTACGTAGCCAGATTTCTGACATACCTATTTATTCAAATATGCACCTTCACACGGTAGAAGTCGTTGGTTCAAACCCAATCGCGCCCATAAAAGACCAGTCTTCGGACTGGTTTTTTGCTGTATCTAGGTGATGGTATGAGTATTCAAGTGCTAGAGTGTGAAGGTAGAA
>JBFWMP010000209.1:0-3755 GCA_050251575.1 Clostridia bacterium | reverse complement strand
ATCTGGCAATTGATACATAAGACATTCTCCCCTCAGCTATTCTCTTCTAAATTATTTAGTAGTACTCTTACTACTATCATTAGTATAAATCAAAATATATAAAGCTGTCAAATACCTTTGGCAAAATTCAAATAATGTGGGAAAATATTAAGGCATTGTTATATCTTCCGTCCTCAATTATCCATTAGCTCCATAATTTTTAAATATACTTTTGGTATAGGATATTTTGTAATCTCTTCACCGGTTACCCACATATGTTCCTTATTAATAGTACCCTTACTCTCAATCGTACATTGATATACATGCATGTCCCAATCCATATGCGTGAAAATATGCCGCGCAGTGCCTAACTTATTAATGCATTCTGCCCTTATATGCAGTTCCGTCAATATCTGCTTTATTGTTTCTTCGTCTGCATCTTTCTCCCCTTCTTTTCCGGGGAACGACCATAATCCACCCAATAAGCCATCGGTATGGTTCTTGATTATCAAGGTTTCTTCTCCATCTTTTATAACACAAAATACCATGTGCATCTTTTTGGGTTTTCCCTTTTTTGTTTTTACAGGGAGCTCATTCTGTATCCCCTTTTCCCTCGCTTTGCATTGCTGATAAAGTGGGCAAGCCAAGCATAAAGGATTGATAGGAATGCATATAAGTGCGCCTAATTCCATTAAAGCTTCTGTGAAGTCTGACGCCCTATCTTGCGGAATAACCTCTTTCACTTTCTGCTGAATAAGCTTTACTGTTGATGCCTGCATAACATCTTCGTGAATATCTATTACTCTACTGAAAACACGCAGCACATTTCCATCCACTGCAGGGTACGGTTGATTAAAAGCAATGCTCAATACTGCCCCTGCCGTATAGTGACCTATCCCTGGAACCTTTCTAATTTCCTCCATCGTACTTGGAAAAACCCCTTGATATTGATCTTGTATCATTTTTGCACCCTTATGCAGATTACGTGCACGAGAGTAGTACCCTAATCCCTGCCAAAGCTTTAATACCTCTTGCTCTTCTGCATCTGCAAGATTCTTAATATGAGGAAATCTTTCAATAAATCGCTGATAATACTCAATGACCGTCTCCACTCTGGTCTGCTGCAGCATAATTTCAGAAACCCATATTCTATAAGGATCTTTGGTTGTTCGCCACGGTAGATCTCTTTTGTTTTTATCAAACCAAGCAAGTAAGTTCTTTTGAATATCTATCTTGTTATCTATGTCTTTTCTCTCCTTAATGTTGATTGAATTTAATATTAATCTTAATCTCGATATGAATATCTGTAAAGAAGAATAATTTGACATCACTTTATATATTTAGTGTCAAGATTGTTACCATAAGAATATATTATTAGTGTAACTATATAAGTCACCCTAAATACATTATATATTTGCTCAGCAACATGCAAGTGTCATTTATATAGTTGATAATTTAATGATAATCATCTGGTATAGGTGATTACTAAGATTGTGGTGATACTCAGATATAGACTTACAAGACGTGGAGGTGATTAATATGCCGATGT
Source organism: Clostridia bacterium (assembly GCA_050251575.1). Taxonomy (GTDB): domain Bacteria; phylum Bacillota; class Clostridia; order SK-Y3; family SK-Y3; genus X23. The sequence continues at coordinate 2,227 of JBFWMP010000209.1, read as the reverse complement.
CTGCACGAGAAATGTTTGCACGAATGATACGATGTGAAGCAGAAGGTGAAGGTCTTCAAGGTATGCAAGCTGTAGCTACAGTGATTATGAATAGGGTGCATATATCATATGGTGAATACTTAAGACTAGGCCAGGGCGATCTAAGAAAGGTATTGGCACAAATGTGTCAGTTTTCTTGCCATAAAACTGTTATTGGCGGTCAGTCCAATATTCAAAATATCTGGTCTATGACACCTGAAGATATACACTATGAAGTTGCTGATTGGGCACTTTCCGGCAACAAGGTTCCTGTAATAGGAGAATGCTTGTGGTATATGAATCCTTTTAGCCCAAATTGTCCTAATAGGTTTCCTTATAACAACACGGGCTATTGGCAAACAAGAATCCGTGACCATTGCTTCTATAACCCAACATCACTCTATGCACAAACTTAGAAAACATGAGGACAGAAAGAAGAACTGGTATTAAATAGATTGAAATATACTGCCCTACACACAAGTATCTAAACAATATTAAATAAATGATAGGAGGAATTTCTATGTATAATTATGCGCAACAAACACCTGGACAATATTATCAGATGCCCGAAAGACAAGATGTGATATATCCTGATTATCCTGAAACCTATAGACCTTTGGTACCAAGATATCCTTCCAACGGTACTCAGCCAACACCAATGTATCCAACTACACCAATGTATCCTGGCTATCAACAACCAGTTCCATATGTTTCACCCGCTCCAATTGGGACACAGCCAATACTAGCCCCCGATGTCGGATTTGAAGAAGGTCCGCCTACCTTGACAGATATAGGGTATACCCCAGCATACCTGAAAACCCAAATAGGCAGAAGAGTAAAAGTCGAATTCCTACTTGGTACTAATATGCTGGTTGATAGAGAAGGCACATTGTTAAATGTAGGTATTAATTATATTATCATCCAGGAAGTAGATACTGACGACTTATTGCTGTGTGATTTATACTCCATTAAATTTGTGAAATTCTATTATTAATTACGCTAAGGCAGCCTTATTGCAAAGAATGGAATTCAGTCTTCTGACTTCCATTTTTTGTACTTCTTTCAAAAGTCAGATTATGTTATAATAATTGCAGGCTCGTAATCCATAGCTTATTAGTCTTAGAATCCTTTGCCCAATGACTAAAAGGCTGACAAGCCATGAACTACGAGCTACGATTCGAACCACTTCAAACATTCTACCTTTATAAAATCATTAGTTCTAAAAACATCATACTATTTTACTTATGGAGATTTTTTATGAGAAGATTAATACATATTATATTAGTGTTTGCCCTGTTATTTACAATGCCCATTGGATGTACAAGCAATACGCAAAAAAACGATGTGCCTAATAACGAACAAGCTGTCACAAACTCTGAAACTGCAGCAACTGAAAATATATCTATCTCTTCACCTCAATCACAACCTGTTAAGCCATCTGATCCAATAGATGAAAAAGGGACTCCAAAGAAATTTATTAATATGACTAATGAACGTGCTATTGCAGTGATGATTGATAATGACAGCTCAGATGCATGGCCTCATGCAGGATTAGAAGAAGCATACGTTATTTATGAGATTATTGTTGAAGGCGGTTCAACGAGATTTCTAGCTTTGTTCGACGGTAAGGATATTGCAAAAATTGGTCCTATCAGAAGCTCACGACATTATTTTCTGGATTATGTTTTAGAAAATGATGCAATTTATGTCCACTACGGCTGGAGTCCAAAGGCAATACAAGATATTCCGGCACTAAAAATAAATAATATTAATGGCGTTCTGGGTGGAGATGATTGGATATTCTGGCGTGAACCTAAATATAAATATGACTATCATGATGTATATACCAGTATATCTAAGATAAAGGAAATGGTTAAACAGAAACAGTACAGAGATACATCTGATGTACGCAATTTCCAATACTCAACTGAAGAAGTCGCGTTGTCCAATGCAATAAATGCAAATAAAATCAAGATACCCTACTCCAACTATCATACTACAGCTTATGAATACGATGAAACATCAAAAACATATAAAAGATGGATGCGCAATAAGCCTCACGTCCTCTCAACCTCAGAAAGCGCTGTATCCACCAAAAACATCATTATTCAATATGCCAAAAATTATTATTTAGGTGATGGTGATCTCAAAGCAGGAAGGCAGCAGTTGGATACTGTCGGCGGAGGACAAGGATACTACATTACAAACG
>JBFWMP010000208.1:0-3759 GCA_050251575.1 Clostridia bacterium | reverse complement strand
ACACAAATAGAACAGGGTCGCAGCAAGCTGATATGCCCCCTCTATAGTAACAGTTTTATTATTCTAACTGTCTGTCACAAAGGAATCATATCACAAGCTGTACCCTGTTCTATTCTATTTTTGCATTTTTCTACTCGGAAATTCGGGACCCTATCCATGGTTGTGCACTATCTTTTGGCATGAGCTATCTCTGTATTTTAATTTTCCTTTATAACAATCTCACGTCCCCAACCCCAAGGAATAAAAAACTCAAAGGTTTTCTCGGAAGATATATCACCTTTCCTAATTGTCGCTGTAAGATAAACTTTTGTTCCCTTGCCGCTTTGGTTATCAGCACTATCTTCCCCACAGCCGCCATCATCATGCTCACTGTCATCGCTGCAAGAAATGCTCAAATCCTCCGAACCTGCTAGAGATAATGCAGCTATGCTATGCTCAGAATCGCATTCTCCGTCTTCTTCCTTTTCTGATGATTCATATGTACTGTTACCTCTGCGGTAGATCATAGCCTTATCTTTATCAATTTTGACAAACTCACTATTGCTTGATTTCCATGTGATTTCTGTACTATAGCCAAACATATCCGTATAAGGCAAATTTACTTTATTAATCTGCTCCGGTCCATGACCTGTACTATATAATGACAAGTTCAAATTGCGGCTGGCTTCTGATACGGCATCTTTATCATCCGCTACTTCAGGCTTTTTAACATTTACAGAAAATCCAACATCCGTATCACCAAGTGCATTGCCTACAGTAGCAACAACCTGCGCCTCACCTGAATGTTTAGGATTTATTTTTAGTCTGCCATCTGTCAGCACCTTTAACTCAATAACTGAATTATCTGCAGCTCCATATACAGAACTATATACAGATTCCGATACAGTTGCCGCATCTGTAACTTTTTGCCCATATGTAGCGAGCTGCTGTGCCGTAAGAAAAATCGGATATTGTCCTTCTCTCAACTCTATCAATTCAATATCGTTGGCTTCAGGCAGTTCAATAACACCTGATTCATCATGGCCTTCCTCATTTCCTATAGTAATATCTTTTCCCCAACCCCAATATATATTAATCTTAAAGGTTTTCGTATTAGAAATACTTCCTTTACTAATGGTAGCCGTTAAGTCAACTATGGTCTTCTTTCCTCCCCCGCCGCTGCAGCTATCCTCATGATCCGATCCCGAATCACTGCAACCGAGAATAACAATTTGCAAATCATCTGAAGCAATACTTTGAATCAAGTTTGAACTGCAGCCACTATCACTTTCTCCGCAGCCGCTTTCTTTTTCGCTGCCCCTATCTCCATCTTCACCACAGCCATCATCTTCATCATGTTCGCCACCACTAGCGTACGCCTTGCCCCTTCGATAAATTAGTGCTTTATTCTCTTTAACTTCTATATAGTTTTCATCATGAGATGTCCACATGATTTGAGTATCATAGTCCAGCGAATCTGAAGCCGGAAGGTCAATGCTTGGAGGTTTACTCTTTCCTCTGGCATTTATTATTGTTAATTGCAGATTATCTGCCACTTCTTGAACTATTTCTTTCTCATCGTCATTGTCTTTATTATCATCATCGCCGTCATTATCGTCATTATCGTCGTCATTATCGTCATTATCGTCGTCATTATCGTCATTATCGTCATCATTATCGTCATTATCGTCATTATTATCAGATGATGAATTACTCTGTTCTGTTCCATAACCAATCGTGACTTTTATGCCATCATTTAGTACAATTTCTACGGGCTTACGCTCAATTCTAACACCCTCTGCATTGATTACAGCTTTATAAATGCTGCCGTTCCCGGTCACTTGCATTTTTGCATTGACAATCAATAAAACTACTTTAGCTCCCGATGATAAAACAACAGAAGAGTTAGTTGCCCTGCTTGTCGCTTCAAGCTTATCAATCAAACCCTTTGTTAATAGCATTTTCACTTTCTCAGCATTTAATCTTACAGATAGAAAATTGCCCGAGAGATTCACCTCATCATTTTTCGGCATTAACTCATCTACTAATATATCCTTAAAACCGCTTTTTGTTAAATTCTCCTCCACAAGCACAGCACCTGATTGAAGTACCACAGTATCTATTTCGGTAGTACCGCTTGCTACCAATCTTATCTCCCCGTTAGCCTTATCAACAATCACATATAGAAGAATACAATCCTTAAACCTTATGCTGTTTTGTCCGCCACCATAAATATATGTATTCCCTTTTACAGTGACATTGTCAAGATACACTTCTCCTTCACCGACACTCTCTGCAATGAGAAGGTCACCATTAATGACAGTATCTTTTAACGTAATGTTTTCAGCGTCTATCACCACTTGCCCGTATATATTCCCTAATCCGTACACTCCCGGCTCACTTATGACAATTTTATTCTTTGCTATACGGCCAAGTATAACAATTGCTTCCGCTCTTGTAGCCGGTTTACCGGGTTTAAAGGTCTCATCCGGATACCCGCCTATAAAGCTTTTTGATACAACGGCATTTATTGCTCCCCTTGCCCATATCGGCATGTCTTTGTTATCCTTAAATACATCTATTTTTCCATCTTTCTCTGTCACATCGAGTTTTAATAATCTTGCCATTATTACTGCAATCTCCTGCCTGCTGATAGGCTCATTTGCTTTTATGGTTCCATCCTGATAACCTGATATATAACCCGCTGCTTTTGCTTTATTGATTTCTTGAGCGAACCAATCGTTCGGAGAGACATCTGTAAATTCGTTTACCGCAGTACCCTCAAACTTTAATAACCTGTTTACAAGGGTAAAAAATTCTGCTCTCGTAATAATCTTATCAGGCATAAATGTTCCATCTGAATAGCCGGCAACAAAACCTTTACTATTCCATTCTTGTATTTGCTGCTGTGCCCAATGTCCGTGAATATCTGATACTTTTGCGTAAGCAGGGGTTACTATTGATATAAACATACATAACATTATCCATATACATATCAACCTTTGTTTCTTCACCTTCTAAAATTCACCTCCTATAATGATTCGTTACTAATTACAAACAAAATCTAATTACCTGCGTTCTCCTATAATAATTTCAATCCTCCTCTCTAAAAATCGATAACCATTTTATTGATTATCTTCCATTTAATAGTATTCTATACATATTTAATTTTTCCTTCCATTTCGCTATGGCAACTTGTCGTATTTTTATTACATATTGCCTTATATTTCAGCACATCTTTAAAATGCCTAGTGAAAAAATACTGTAATAATATACTTAATTCACAATATGTGTAATGATAAGTCGATAGAAAAATTTGTGTAACTATAAAAAAGATGACCTTCAACTAGAAGTCATCTTTTTTATAGTTATCTCACTTGATATTCAAGCACCTTGCAACAATGGTATATATTTCTGCTTTACTAATCTTTTGCTTTGGCCTAAGCATATTGCCTTTATACCCTGTTATAATACCAAGTTCACTCGCTTTAGCTATATAGCCTTTCGCGTTTTCACTGACCTTGTCACTATCCAGGAAATCTAATATCGGGTTGGTTATTGGCTCAAATTCGAAAACAGTCATCGCCAGCACAATCATTTCTTCTCTTGTCAATGCAGTGTCATCTTGAATGGTAAATTCTTTGTAATCAGTAAAATCAATTTTTTTGACTAGCTTTATCAACCCTTTTACATCTACGCCCATTGCATCGTTATCAAGAGTATTTATCAGAGTCTCATCTATCTGGATATTGCTTTTTAATTCAACAATATGCTTTCCGG
>JBFWMP010000207.1:0-3778 GCA_050251575.1 Clostridia bacterium | reverse complement strand
TTCCAAATGCATAAAAGATGAAAGTTTAGATTGTATAGAAGCATTTCCAGGCAAGCCTGTTAATGGACTTGCATCTGACGCACGTTTAACTTGTATCTGGATTAAGGAATTAAGTAAATCTTTTACTGTTACTATCCCTATATATTTGTCCTCCCTAGTTACAAATATTGCATCATATATATTAGATGCATCACGATCCATAGCCATCTCGGATACTTCATCAATACTTTTACTGCAATCAACAACAAAATACTTTTCGGTTGCAAGATTTTTGACTAATTTTTTTTCGTTTAGTGTAAAACCATATCTGCCGCTGAATTTTTCCAGTAAAAATCTGCGTGTCAAAACGCCGCAGATATAACCATTTGCATCTACAATCCCAATTTCACTTACAGATTCATCTTTTTGCATCAATTGATAAACATCAATAGCTTTTGTCTTAGGTAAAACAGTAGTTTTTTTGGTACAAATAGACGTTACATTTTCAAAAATTAAAGGTTGACAAGATTCTAATCTCATTTTATACCTTATGCTTTCAATTAACTCCCTTTTTTCTAAATCTGATTCAATAAACTCTTCTTCCGGCATTGCCAAAAAAAATCCCTGTCCATAATTAATACCCAGCTGAATTACTGATTTTAATTCTTCCTCTGTTTCAATTCCTTCTGCAATTGAAAAAATTCCGCTGTCTTGGCATAACTTAACTATACTTCCAACCGCAGATTTCTTGGCAAAATCTCTATCAATATTTCTAATTAACTGCATATCAATCTTAATGAAATTAGGAGAAAAAGCACATATACGAATAAGACCGGAATAACCAGATCCAAAATCGTCTACAGCAATTTTATAGTTCTGATTTTGATAATGTTTCATTACTTCACGGAAAATCTCTAAATTATCAATACAGTTTTTTTCCGTTACTTCAAAAATAATGTCATCCGGGTTAAGCCCGTACTTTTGAAGCATTTCCTTTGTAAAACCCTGTCTAAACTTTGGGTCATAGATATTATTAGGATCAACATTAATAAACAGCTTTGCCGACGAAGGTTTGTTAACTGCATGCATCAATGCTTTTGTCCTGCATAATTTTTCTAGCTCCCACAGCTTATTGAATTGCGTGGCCAACTGAAACAATTGCTCAATATTAATTTGACATTCAGGCACCATAATTCTACTCAATGCCTCATACCCGAAAATCGAGCCGTTTGTCAATGACACAATTGGTTGATACACCGTTCTTATTCTTTCTTTATTTAAGATAGCAAAAAAATCTTCTTCATACTGTTTATCCATAGATTACCTCTTATGCGTTGTTATTTTATCACTATCATACCTCATTAATGTAAACTGTAATATCTAGTTAATGTTAATTTAATGTAATTTGTTGTATTATTCAATCATTTTATAAATAAAGAGCACACTTTATACCTTTTTCATAAATTTGATAGTTAAATTGCAAACAAAAAACCCCTAAAATTCTTGTTAACCAAGAATTTTAGGGGTACTAATACTTATTGTGAATCAACTATATTTTTTATGCACTAAGTAGGTTATATAACACCTGTACTATTTGTGCACGTGTTGATGTGCCATTAGGATCAAGTGTACCGTTACAGCCTGAGATAGCATCAGCCTTAACAAAAGCGTTCATAGCCTGCTGAGCATAGGATGAAACTTCTCCGCTATCACTGAAATCAGCAATAGTTTTGCTTGAGCTTTCCACCGGAAGCTCACCTATAACGTCCAAAGTACGATACATCAAAGTAAACATATCCTGTCTAGAAATTTCGCTATCAGGTGCAAAGAGATTATCCCCAATTCCGTCGGTAATAGAAAGACGTTTGGCTGCAGCCAAGTAATTTGTGTAATAGGTATTGCCGGCATCATCAAAATTATCCATCGGATTCTCATCGGCTTCAATTCCATATGCACGCATCAACATAACCATAAACTGGCCTCGTGTCAGCTTCTCATTCGCACCAAATACATTGGACGATGTTCCCGTTGTAATTCCTCTAGCAGCAACGAATGTAACAGCATCATGGTACCAGTCAGAACTATCAACATCACTGAAGCTTATCTCATTATAGCCAACAGCATATTTTGAAAAATGACTAGTAGTAAATTCCACAGCTCCTGCATCTGCATTGTAGCAGCCGTTCATTAACTGAAGCTCACCGCTGTCACTGATGTAGTAAACAACGATTGCATTCGGATCTTCTCCCTCAGCAAGTGTATACGGCACGCTTGCTGTCACAGTACCTCCGCCAAAATCAGAAATTGTACTGTTTCCAGATTTCATTGAGAAATTGTATATAGGTCTGTCTCCAATCTTCGATGCAGTCTCCACTGGCATCACCGATGAATCCACTTTTGTAATTTCAATTGAAATGTCGCCGTTTGCAGCTTTGTTTATGTCATCAATAGCTGCGCTATCAAATGTCATGCTGCCAATTCCTGTGGTCAATGTCATATCAGCATCAGTATTGTCAGCAAGCTCGCTGAAAGCGGATCTTGGAATGTTCACTCCTACCGATTGTGCCGATAATCCAGATTCTATCTCAATATTTACAACTGCTTTGTTTCCGGCATCTTCAGCTGCCTCAGCACCTTCAACAAGTTCAGTGGCAGTCTTATCCGTAATATTTCCTTTAACATTGCCGTTGCTGTCGCTTCTTCCGTTTACTGAAATTCCAGTAGTCGTCTCATTTCCAGATGTGTTATTTTCAATTGATGTTGTGGTTTCGTCTGTTTTCCATTTGGTTCTGTCAGAATGAGAATGATTAGATGAGTTGTCATCTGATGATGAGTCATCTGAATCGTCATCGTTATCAATGAAGTCATATTTTGAATCCATGTCTACAATATATGAAGCAGATGGAATCCATTTGCCATTGTCAAAGTCTCGTCCTCTAACAAGCACCTTGTCCTCATAAGTTTCAACATAGAGTCCTTGACTTCCAGCAACAGAGTCCTCATATGGCACATCTGTCCAAAGATATCCAACAGATGCAGTGTTGAAAATTGTAGGTTTATCCTCCCCACCGTCATACATTTCATTTGCAGCTTCCAATATCCAATGTGTGTGACCACTAAACATGATCGTCTGCGGATAATCAAACAGAATTTCTCTCAATTCTGCATCTTGTTCATCGCTCAGGCCATTCCATCCTTGACCTGACTTTCCGCCGATAGTACCAGCAACTGTATCGGCCATTGGCTGATGAAGAAATACAAAAATCGGAGTATCCGTTCCCTCGGTCTCTGCAAGTTCTTCTTCAAGCCATTCGAATTGTTCATCAGAAATATAGGCATCGTCACTTACATAACCATCCTCAGATGTATCTGCAACTAAAGCTTCCTCTGAACCCAATACGATAAAATGAATATCATTTATATATGTATCATAATAAAGTCCCGGAGCTCCCAGTTTATCCATGAACAACTGTGCTTTTTCAGCGCAGTTTAAATCCGTGTTATAGTGCTGGCTGGCATCGCTTCCAAAATACTCATGGTTACCAATAGCATAGTATATTTCCGGAAGTTGTGACTCATATGGTGCTAATAGAGATAAAAAATAATCATATGTAGCCTCGTTACCTATGTCTACACTATCTCCATTGCAAAAAATCGCATCACTGTCTGGAGCTGTTGCAGCAATGTCCGCAAGCGCATTTGTCAAATGGTCAGAGAAATTACCAGTTAACGTAATATGTTGATCAGAAATTACCTCGAATGAAGCAATCATATCAGAGCAGTCAATATGCCAAGAATC
>JBFWMP010000206.1:0-3816 GCA_050251575.1 Clostridia bacterium | reverse complement strand
CAATCATTGATGGCTCGTGCTTTTCTCAGGATATAATAATATTTTTAGAATAGTTGCATAAATATAAAAAAGGTGCTAAAATATTTTCAAGTCGGTATTCTTATGAAACCGAACTGCAGATAATTATTTTAATGGATTAGCTGCGACTTGTATCCCTTAGGGGAATAAGAACGGAGGGTGTCAAATGAAGTCATCACAAAGTATGGGTGCTGCTGCATTCAGCATTCGTCAAATTACTGTTATAGGTGTTCTTACTGCTATCACCGTAGTACTGGGACAGTTAGGGCTAGGGTTTTTAGTAATACCCGGGCTTCCGCTTAAAATTACTATTATGCATATTCCAGTAATTATTGGTGCAATTGTTGAAGGACCAATAGTAGGTGCAATAGTTGGATTGCTGTTTGGTATTTTTAGTATTATTCAGAACATGATGGTACCAACACCACTTTCTTTTGCTCTGTTAAATCCACTGGTATCTGTTTTGCCTAGAATACTAATTGGAATCACTTCCTATTATGTTTATCATGCATTGAGGAGTCGTTCAGAAGTATTAAAAGCAGGTATTGCAGCTGCGATAGGGACAGCAACCAATACTATCGGAGTTTTGGGAATGATTTATATTCTCTATGCTGCACCTTTTGCACAGCTGAGGAAAGTAGATGTAGGTAAAGTTGGAGGCGTTATTGCAGGTATCGCAGTAACTAATGGTATTCCTGAAATTATAGCAGCGGTAATTATAACGACAGCAGTGGTCACGGCACTTAAGAAAATCATGAAATGATGAGAAAGCAGGCTGAAAAGCCTGCTTTAATTATTTAAAGAAGTGTGTTCATTTAGAGAACATTCATAAATAAAATTAATTATATTGACTTCACAAGTAATATTTAGTATTCTTAAGTATATAAATAATAAGCCTCGGTGGTATTTTTTGTTTTTTAGATAGTGTTTTGGTGTAAAAATATAGAAAAGGAGCGGTGTTATGATTATAAAAGAAGTGGTGGTGCAAAATCAAGTAGGGCTCCATGCTAGGCCTGCCACATTTTTCATTCAAAAGGCAAATGAATTTAAGTCAAGTATCTGGGTAGAAAAAGATGAACGAAAAGTGAATGCAAAAAGTTTATTGGGAGTTCTTTCTCTTGGCATATCTAAAGGTACAAGGGTAACAATTATGGTAGATGGTGCAGACGAGGAAATAGCAATTGATGCAATGGTAGGTCTTATTAATTCAAATTTTCATGAATAAACGATAGTAAAAAGTTAGAGGATAACCTTATTTATTTGAATGAGGTTATTTTTTTATAGAATTTTACAAAAAAAACAAGTAGAAAAAAAGGTTAAGATATATCATAATAGTAAGGAAGGAGGGAAACGTATGTTTGATTGCCAGGAACAGCTCAAAAGCTTACCCGATAAGCCGGGAGTATATATTATGAAGGATAAGGATAACCATATTATCTATATAGGTAAGGCAAAGGTTTTAAAAAACAGAGTGAGACAATACTTTCAGTCATCAAAAAATCATTCGCCGAAAGTACAGGCAATGGTGTTTAATATTGCAGAATTTGAATATATAGTAACAGATTCTGAGCTTGAAGCGCTGGTACTGGAATGTAATCTGATTAAAAAGCATAAACCTAAGTATAATGTACTTTTGAAAGATGATAAAAATTATCCATATATAAAGGTTACGCTAAATGAAGAATATCCGAGAATATTAATTACACGTAGAATCGAAAAAGACGGAGCAAAATATTTTGGACCATATACAAGTACTACTGCTGTGAGAGAGACTGTTGACCTCATAAGAAGAGTTTTTTGGGTCCGAACTTGTGATAAGAAATTTCCCAGGGATATCGGAAAAGACAGACCCTGTCTAAACTACCACATTAAACAATGTCTTGCACCATGCCAGGGGAATATTAATTTAAAATCATATAGGCAAATGTTTAAAGATATCTGTACTTTTCTTGATGGTAAGCAGGACATGCTTATTGAACAGATAACAAAAGATATGAACCATGCTTCTGAAAGATTGGATTTTGAAAAAGCTGCAAGTTTAAGAGATAAAATAAATAGTATAAAACAGATAGCAGAAAAGCAGAAAATCATATCCTCTACCCTCAGTGACCAGGATATTGTTGCATTTGCAGCAGGAGAAGCAGAGACTTGCGTTCAAGTTTTCTTTATCCGTGGGGGAAAGCTCATAGGCAGGGAGCATTTCATATTGGATGGTGCTTCACAGTTAGAGAGCCATGAGATGATGACATCCTTTATAAAGCAGTTTTATAACAGTGCTTCCTATATACCGAAAGAAATTGTCTTGCAGTCGGATATTGATGAGGCGTCTATTATTCAATCATGGTTAACCGGCAAACGGGGCTCCAAGGTTTATATTACTGTTCCTCGCAAGGGTGAAAAGCAGAAGCTTATTCAGATGGTAAGTAATAACGCTTTTGAAACATTACAGCAGTTTGAGAAAAAGATAAAAAGAGAAAAGCATTTTGCTCAAAGTGCCTTGACAGAATTAAAGGATATTCTACAGCTTGATAAACTGCCATTAAGAATAGAAGCATATGACATTTCAAATACGGGTGGTATTGAAAGTGTTGGTGCTATGGTGGTATTTGAAAATGCTATATCTTCTAACAGTGATTATAGAAAATTTAAAATCAAGTCTATTAAAGGTCCAAATGATTATGAAAGTATTAAAGAAGTATTGTTTAGAAGGTTTAAGCGGGCAAAACAGGAACAAGAGCAAATTGCACATGATAGATTAGATGAAGAAAAAGCTAAATTTATTCATCTGCCTGATATTCTGTTGATAGATGGTGGCAAAGGACATGTAAACTCAGCTAAAGAGGTTTTAAAGGAACTCGGAGTTGCTATTCCTGTTTTTGGTATGGTCAAGAATGACAGGCACAGAACTAGAGGAATTGTATCTGAATCTAAAGAGTTTAATTTAGCTATTGATAGTAACGCTTTCAAGCTTGTGACGCAAATTCAGGATGAGGTTCATCGTGTAGCTATTACTTATCATAGAAGTATTAGAGGCAAAAAGATATTGGCGTCAGAATTGGAGGCTATCAATGGGATTGGTACAATAAGAAGAAAGCAATTGATGCAGCATTTTAAATCTATTGACGGAATTAAAAATGCTACTATTGATGAATTATTAAATGTGGTGGGAATTGACAGAGCATCGGCTGAAAATGTGTATAACTATTTTCATAACTAAGCTATATGAGTTGTAACAAAGAGTTTATATTAGTGTTTATGGGAAACAGTGTGATAGAGAATTATCCGGAACGATGTAATGTTCATGAGCAGTTTTATGATATATGATAGACATAAAAAGTAACGTGATGTGTATAAGAAATAAAGTATTAAAGAGTAAAATCAAATAATGACGTGTGTCAATAAGACACTTTGAAACTATTGCATTTTTTCATACTTTTTTGATTTGAAGTGTGATAGTGATGTGTGTTATATTATTAAAGCTGTCGCGTATGACAGCAAGAGATAATCCTGTGGGGGTGTAGCTCAGTTGGGAGAGCACCTGCCTTGCAAGCAGGGGGTCAGGAGTTCGACCCTCCTCATCTCCACCAAAAAACATATTGACATAATAAATACATTATGTTAATATATAAAAGTCGCACTGAGGAGCGAGGTTAAAATTACCAGCAAAAAAGGTGTTGACAGGAGTAAGGGATTATGTTAAGATAGTTTTTGTCGCCTCACAAGGCGATGAAGAAATTACCAAGAAAAAAGCTGTTGACAAACGAGTTTAAGTTTGATATAATAGCAAAGCTGCTTGAG
>JBFWMP010000205.1:0-3854 GCA_050251575.1 Clostridia bacterium | reverse complement strand
TCTTTAATATTGATAAGATCTCTTAGTACGCCAGGACCAATCTCAAATCCATCTTTACTAAGCTTTTCTTTTTTTAGATATTCCAATTCTCCAGGCATATAAATTTCTTCAACACCTTTTTGCTTTCTTGATCCCTTGAGATCTTTAACCAATTGATCAATTCTTTCTTTAAAAAGATTAGGCTCTTGAAAACTTGCGATATCCATTGCACCAAAGAAAAATCCCAGATCTTGACCTTTTTCAGGATCAGCCCGAAGCTCTCCGGTATACATACCAAAAGCAGCACCACTTAAAACAGCACTGAAAATATCTACCATGATTGCTAAGCCGGAGCCTTTATAGCCTCCAAAGGGTAATATTGCTCCTTCAAGTGCTTCCCTGGCATTTGTAGTCGGTTTTCCCGTCTTATCAATAGCCCAATTTTCAGGAATAGATTTTCCTTCAATATCTGCAACCATAACCTTTCCTAGTGCTACCTCACTGGTAGCAGCATCAAAAACCAAAGGATAGCTTTTTCCAGCCGGTACTGCAATACTGATAGGATTCGTTCCGAGTACGGGATCAATCCCTCCATAAACAGCCATCTTTGCAATAGTATTACACACTGAAAATCCTATCATATCATGCTCTAATGCCATCATAGAGTAATATGCTGCAAGACCATAGTGGTTGCCGTTATTAACAGCTGCACAAGCAATTCCTGTCTTCTTTGCTTTTTCTATGCACATAGACATTGCCTTAGTACCTGCTACCGCTCCTAAAGAATTGTCAGAATCCATTACTAGCATGGACGGTCTATCTTGTACAATTTTTATATTTGGTTTTGGATTAAACCCTCCAGCTGCCAACTTATTAATATAAAATTTCATCCTTGATAATCCATGGGAACCCAGCCCTCTTAATTCACCTTCAATAAGATTATCAGCTACAATCGTTCCGTCTTCGACAGGAACGCCTAGTGCTTTAAAAGCTTCAATGCAAAATTCTCTTGCTTTCTGAGGATTTACTATAATATTTGCCATGTTATTTCACCATTCATCTATAGAATTAATATGCTATTGGCAGGCTATTATTCCTGCCAATAACATATTTTATTTAAATATAGTATTAAAGCTTAGGATTGTTCACAGGCCAGCTTGGCTTCTTGCCGGAAAGAACTTCATCAATCCCGATAGCCGCATGAAGACCCATTCTATCCATTGATTCTTGGGTAAGTGCTGCATTATGTGGAGTTGCGATAACATTATTCATCTTGAGTAATGGATTGTCCTTTTCAGGAGGTTCTTGTGAAAATACATCTAATCCTGCACCGGCAATTGTTTTCTGCTTCAACGCTTCGATTAATTCAGGCTCATTTACAACTTCACCTCTTGCGCAATTTACCAAGAAAGCTGTAGGCTTCATCATTTCAAAATATTTCTTGCCGATGCTTCCTCTTGTTTCTTTTGTAGCAGGTATATGCAGACTAATAAAATCAGCACCTTTGAATACAGCTTCCATGTTATCTACAAATTCAATTTCTGGAGCTACTTTATCTTTTGTTAAGTAAGGGTCATATCCTATAACCTTCATTCCTAATCCTAACGCTGCCTTTTTAGCTACCATAGTACCAATTCTTCCTAGTCCTATCAATCCTAAAGTTTTGCCATCCAAGTCCATACCTTTTAAGCGGTTTCTGATTTCAAAATCACCATTTCTAAATTCTTTATCAATATATGCTAAGTTTCTTGCTAAAGCAAGCATAAGTGTTAGTGTATGTTCTGCAACTGAGTTCGCATTGGATGTTGGCGCATTAGCAACCCATATTCCTAACTCTTCTGCACGTGCAACATCAATATTATCTACTCCAATACCATGTCTTCCGATAACTTTAAGCTTCTTTCCTGCTTCTAATACTTCCGCCGTGAATGGAGCTGTTCTTGCAAGAATCGCATCACAATCCACTACATCCTGTTTAATTGCATCAACAGTAATTCCTGAACCCATTTTGATTTCATACCCTTTTTCACGAAGGTATTCTTTACCTGCTTCTGTAATATCTTGTGGAATTAATACTTTAAATGCCATTATAAAACCCTCCTCATATTTTTTCTCGACTCATAGTACCATCTTACTTACTTTTGGTAACTATAAACCGTGAATTGCAACTTAATTAGTATATCATTCTTATTTTGCCCATTAAAAGATTTTTATTGTATTTTTTGAAAGAACAATTAAATTTCTTTTAATGCACCTAAGATTATTTAGTTGCAATATCCATGCCAATTTCTAATAAACCTGAAAATATTTTTAAAAACATTATTTTTATCCTCACCCTATTGGAAAATAGAGATTCTAAATACTTATAAATATATTGTCATCTTTTTAAAAAGTCCCTCTACGCTCTCTTTGTTTAAAAATGTTTCTTAATTGAAACACTTTGAAACATTTTCAAAAAGATTACAATGAACAATTATAAATTATCCAATATTTAATTCTTTCATTTTTCTCCATAGGGTTGTCCTACTTACACCCAATATATCGGCAGCTTTGTTTTTATTATATCGTACCTTTTCTAAAGTAATCTTTATCTTATCTCTTTCAAAATCCTTGATTTCTTGAATATAGCTATTATTGAAAATTTCTTCTGTGTCTGCTGCTTTCTTCTCTTCTATAATCGATGACCTATTGTTTCTATCAGGCAATACAGCTTTAACATCTTCTACATCTATAAAATCACTTTGGCTTAATACTACCAGCCTCTCGCAAACATTTTTTAGTTCTCTGATGTTTCCTAACCAGTCATATTGCTGCATCATCCTTATTGCATCTTCTGTAACTGTAATCTTAACTTTCTTGAATTGATTCCCATAATCTCTTGCCATATAATCTATCATAACAGGAATATCTTCTTTTCTTTCCCTTAAAGCAGGTAGATTTATTTTCAATATATCTAATCTATAGTACAAATCTTCCCGGAATTCTCCTTTTTGTGATAGAGAGTATAAATCTTTATTTGTTGCAGCAAGAATCCTTACATCCACCGGAATCACCCTGTCATGACCCAGCCTCATGATTTCCTTCTCTTGTATTACCCTTAGCAAGCGTCCTTGAAGCTTCAAGGATATTTCAGAAATCTCATCCAAAAAGATAGTGCCCCGGTGTGCCAATTCAAAAAGCCCGGGTTTGCCGCCTTTTGCTGCTCCGGTAAAGGCACCTTCTACATATCCAAACAATTCACTTTCCAACAAGTTTTCCGGAAGTGCTGCGCAATTAACCGCTACGAAGGGCCCTTGCTTTCTCGGGCTGTAATTATGAACACTTTGAGCAAACAATTCTTTCCCCGTGCCGGTTTCTCCAATAATTAAAACATTTGAATCTACCTCACTAAATCTCTTTGACATCTTTATAACTTCTTTGATCTTGCTGCTTTCCCCAATAATATCATCAAAGGTATGCTTGGCTATATGCCCTCGTGTGTAAATTTTTTCTCTGATTTTTCCTTCAATCTCCTGAATTCTTGTTATGTCTTGAAAGGTGACCACTGCACCTACCTTTTCGCCCTTAAGCACAATCGGCACCCGGTTTACTGCCAGTTGAACCTCATTCTGCTTGACAATTTCACCAATATATTCTTTTTGAGTATTAATCATCTCTCTAAATCTTGACTTTGGCAAAACCTCATCCAAACACCTGCCAATCACCTTCTGTGCCGGAACACCGAAAACCTTTTCAGCCAAAGAATTAAATACAGATATGACATTTCTTTCATCAATAGCAATAACACCCTCATAGGCATAGTCTAATATTGTCTTAAAACGAAGCGTCCTTTCCTGTTCCCTTCGGCTAATATTTGCTACTCTTTTAGCCTCGGA
>JBFWMP010000204.1:0-3875 GCA_050251575.1 Clostridia bacterium | reverse complement strand
ACCTCAAAGTGACAATGACATTCGAACTCGTGCCATAATTATAGTATAGCCAAATACTAGGAGTCATGCAATTAATATTCGTTTATCGTGGCGCGGATAACGCGTGGGAATTCTGAATGAAACAAAGCGAAATGAAGAATCTTAAAAGTTGCTTAAGTGCTAAGATCCTTCACTTACGTTCAGGATGACATCTCGAGTTTCTTTTGCTTAATTATACTTTATCAATGGTTTCGAACGGTTCGAGAGTACTGAAAAAGTCCGTACTCTGTCATTCTGAATGTAACAAAGTGAAATGAAGAATCTTAAAAGTTGCTTAAGTGCTAAGATCCTTCACTTACGTTCAGGATGACATCTCGAGTTTCTTTTGCTTAATCATACTTTTTCAGTGGTTTTGAACCGTTCCCTACAATAGATACAACCTACTACGTCACAATATTCTACTAGTGCGTACATGATGTTGATAGGGTACTGTTTTTTATGTAGAAATTTGTTGAAAAATTGTAGTTTGTGAAATATTTTAAAAGGATTATAAGCATTGATGTAGAATATTTAATTTATATTGGATTATGGAGTGAAACTTCACTTAAACCCAAGAATTCTATTTTATAAAAAGAGCGAGGCAATTCATGGCAAAGAATTTTACTAAAATTATATTATTAACGATAATATGTACTATATCCTTGTGTATACAACCAGTTTTTGCACAGTCAAGCATCGACGAAGCAGAAGGACAATTACAGTACATAAAATATTCTGACAAGAAAGTTCGAATTATTCATAAATATTCAAAAGATCAAGATATGTGGCTGGATTTTGAAGAAGGCGGTGTGAATAGTATTTTCGGTATTAGCAATATATACTTACTGCCTAATAATGAAAATGCAATTAATGTTTCTTCAAGCAAAATCCCTAAAGTTTTAAGCTCAAGCTGTACGGATTGGATATCCCCCTATATAGTGAAAGATATGACAGCACCATATAAACCACCTACTTTTACAGGTGGTTGGCATGGATATAATGGTGATGGTTCTGGAAATCCTACAGCTAAAACTATTCAATATGAAGTATTTGCAGATGACAAAGCTTTAGAAATAAACGAAGAAATATACTGTAAGACAGCAGAAATTAAAGTAATAAATTTTATTGAAGGTTATAATACAAAAGATTTATTTGAAAATAAGAAATATGTTCTGAAAGAAACTGTGCATTATATAATAGAAAATGGTAGAGTAAATTTAGAAGTTGAAATAGAAGCATTAAAAGATATTGCTATCGAACGATATTATGGAATTCAAACCGTTAATTATGGATGGAGAGATATTGTAAGATACACCGATGGTAATGTCTATCAGGGAAATATAAGTAGTAATTCAAGAACTATTAAAGATTTGCCGAATATAGGCAGTATTATGCTAGAAAACATAAAAGATGGACATTATCTTAAAGCATGGATAAATAAAGAGCATGATCTTGGCAGGCAGGAATATGTTAGCAGCAATTTGCCTAGTGTTTTTACGGAAAGTTATGGGAAAAGCTATTTTAATATTATAAACGGTAATACGTTAATGATGAAAAATGGAGACAAGCATTATTTGCGTGGGGGATATCTATTTGAAAAAATAATCAGATAAGAGCTATACAGGAATTTATAATCGTTTAAATTTTACCAGATATTTAGATATAATGTTGATTTTACCTTTTTTCTGAAAATAACCTAAGATTGAAAATATTAATGCGCCCATGGTATCTAAAATGAGATCTATCATGGTATCATCCAGACTGCCTCTTTGCATAAAAAGACCAAAAAGTTTATCCATTGAATACTCAAAGATTTCCCATACAGCACCCATTGCAATAGCAAAACAAAAAGAGAAGACGGCAACAAAAATAGGACTCAGCGTTATATTCATTTTAGTGCTGCTATTCAAGTAGCTAACAATCAAATAACCTATGTTTCCCAAGATGAGCCCTGAAAAACTATGGAGCACTTTGTCCCACCACCAAAACTTATCATAGAACTGATGTAGTTCCCCAAGAAAAACAGCTGCAAAAACAAATAAAATTAAAACTATCTCAAATTCATCAGGGATGTCTAGACGAAATTGTTTCTCTATAATAGAAGGCAAGAGCATAACAATCAGAGTAAGGATTGACATTCCTAAATATGTCCAGTTCCTATCAATGATTGCTATCGCTCCAGCAATAATTACAGAGAAACGTATGACAATAAAGACCCAAATTTTTGTTCTATCATGTTTTTTCATTCTATATATCCCCTGAAACATATAAATATTTTTTATTTACTATACATTCGGCTAATTTGGTAAATGCTGTTAAACGTCGGATAAAATTCTCATAAACTCATCCCCTGTGATAGTTTCTTTTTCAATAAGATATTTAGATAATTGATGTAGTTTATCCATATTATCCTTTAATATGTTAATGGCTTTTTCATGTGCTTGCTTGATGATGGCAAGTACTTCTGCATCAATTTTTGATGCTGTCTCCGGTGAACAAATTAATGAGGAATCTCCTCCAAGATACTGTCCGGAGATTGTTTCCAATGCCATCATATCAAAATTCTTACTCATTCCAAGACGGGTAACCATCGCCCGTGCAATTTTAGTAGCCTGCTCTATATCATTGGAAGCACCTGAAGTAGAAGTCCCAAAGACCAGTTCTTCTGCGGCACGACCGCCGGTAAAGGTAACAATTTTGTTTGATGCTTCCTCTTTCGTCATCAGTACATTCTCTCCCTCTGATATCTGCATGGTATAACCCAGTGCACCCGAAGTACGAGGAATTATTGTAATTTTGTGTACCGGTGCAGATTCAGTCTGTTTTGCTGCAACAATTGCATGACCGATTTCATGGTATGCAATAACCTGCTTTTCTTTTTGTGAAATAACAGCTCCTTTTCGCTGGTATCCGGCAATTACGACTTCTACAGCTTCTTCCAAATCACTTTGTTCCACGCGCTTGCGACCACATTTTACAGCTCTTAATGCTCCTTCGTTTATTATATTCGCGAGTTCGGCACCTGATGCACCTGAGGTTGCCCTTGCTATTGCATTGAAGTCAATACTATTGTCTAACTTTATTGCTTTTGCATGAACTTTTAAGATAGCTTCACGTCCTGCAAGATCAGGTAATTCTACAGGGATACGACGATCAAATCGTCCGGGGCGCAATAGTGCCTTATCAAGAGATTCAGGTCGGTTGGTTGCTGCTAGAATGACTACACCTTTTTCACCATTAAATCCATCCATTTCAGTTAACAGCTGATTTAATGTTTGTTCTCTTTCATCGTTACCACCTAAGCCTCCGTTGCCACGTTTCTTGCCAATGGTGTCAATCTCATCAATAAATACGATACAGGGTGCCTTTGCTTGAGCTTGTTTAAAAAGGTCACGTACTCTTGCTGCACCCATACCTACAAACATTTCAACAAATTCAGAGCCGGAAATTGAAAAGAATGGTACTTTCGATTCGCCTGCTACAGCTTTTGCAAGAAGTGTTTTGCCGGTGCCCGGAGGTCCTACAAGCAGAGCACCTTTTGGCATGATTGCACCAATCTCCTTGTATTTAATAGGATTATGCAGAAAGTCTACAATTTCAGTTAGGGCTTCCTTCGCCTCATCCTGTCCTGCAACATCTAAAAAGGTTTTTCCAGTCTGTGCTTCAACATAAATCTTAGCATTGCTCTTCCCGAAGGTCATAGCATTGCCACCCATTTTCTTTTGCAAGGAATTTGCAAATATCCGTCCGATTCCCATAAAAATAACTATTGGGAAAATCCAAGTCAGTATAAAATTTAAAAGCGGCGAGTTTTCTTTTGGAATAACCTTAGAAAATTCTATACCTTTCGCGTTGTG
>JBFWMP010000203.1:0-3891 GCA_050251575.1 Clostridia bacterium | reverse complement strand
GATTACCCTATGCAAGTGTTTGTTTTGTAAACACTTATTTTTCTGGAATTTTACCAGTTTTTCATCATTTTTTGATATTTTAGACTACTCAATTTCGTCAATTTTTACCAAAGATACGCACACTCGGAATTTCAACAATACCGTTGATTATTATGCCATTTAGTTTTGGGGTTTGGTTGTTTTCTTAGTTCTAGTCACTGCCTTCTTGGAGCTGTTGCAAGGAGATCGCCACTATCTCAAGAATAAGAAAAGGAGGGATTGGAAGGAACTGTAATTTATTATGTTCATCATGATATATAATTGAGGTAGGATCATTCTTGTGCATCTGGATTAATACTTGAGGATCCAGTTCTTTTAATCTCTTTGGGTTGATCCATCTTAAAATAATGGATATCTCACTTATTGGAAATTGTTCGATGGTACGAAAGGCACTACTATAATAAATGGCTTTGTGCAATCTGCCGGATTTAGTTTTAAATAGAGTACAGTAATCGAAAACACCTAAGAAAAAGTGGTCCAACTTAACTTCAGATATCACAAATGAATCTTGTTCATATTTCTCAATTACTTGCAAATTCTTGGGACCTAGATAAATGGAGGGCATCAAGATTCTACACGATTGAATAAATTCTTGTGGAGAAAATACCACAGTGTCAATATCAAACTTTTCATACGTCCTTTTTGCTTTTTCCCTGCAACCAATATCATTTGAAATAAAAACATCACAAAATCCGGCATAAAACGTGTGCCAACCATCAATTTGAGCGTTAAAAACTTTCGCTTTCTTCTTGTTGTTGCTTTCACCATCCACGCCCAAATAGTTTAAATAAAAGAAATATAAAATAAAGCGTATTGGGTAGATATCAAGGAGCTTTTGTGGATTCTGCTGTATCAAGCTATTTATTGTATAATCAATCGTCTCGATATCTTCTGGCTTATCCATTTTCAAAGTAAAAAATCTCTTATTAAAACCTCGAAGCTTTCTAAAATTCTTCTCATCCAGCTGCTCGAGATATCCATGCGCTACCACTCGTTCTTCGAATGATGCATTGGCCGAACGAATGACCAGAATTTTTTCTTCGAATTCATCTATTTTTTCTGATTGTTTGAGCGATGATATTTCACACATTGTTTTTTGGGGATAGGCTTCATATTTCTTATTCAAATACGCAAGCTCATCATTAATAAACGGGTCTTCAACCGAAGGGTTTTTGCTTGATTCCCGAAACTCCTCGAAAGAAGTCCTTGGGTTCTTGATGTTTACAACAATGTTATCAAGATCCTTAACAGGGGCAAGGTATTGATTGTCCACATAGTTCGATATGAATGAAAGATCTTCATACTTCTCATCTGTATCATCATTTGAAAGATCCAAAATATGTGCATGTGAATAGAAAAAATTAAACATGGATTTATTTGTATCAAAAAGTGAAAATAGTTCGGTAAGATTACCGTTCCTACCATTAGAAAAAATGTTCGTATCAAGGTAGAGTCTCATAAGAACCTCCAATTCTGTAATAGTTTCTATTGTTGTGGCAGGAACTCGATCTAAATAATTTTTCACTATCCCAGTTACGATTAGCAATTTCGAATTATTCTGAGATCGATACAGTTCTCAATTATCATATGATAAATCAGATAGGATATTAAACTCTCTATTTTCGTTCAATTTCATACAAACAGGATGTCTGGTCTGTTGAATTTTCTTATCCGCCAAAAGAATTATCCTGCCATTTAATAACTGATAAAAAATATGTTGCTTTTCAGGATACCCTTCAAGTTGTATTAATCTGAGAAAGTTCTGGATTTGAGGATTCGACACATTATTGAAAAAATCGTCCATAGAGCAACCACCAATAACTATTCTATCCTTATGTTGCATAATCCACTTGATTATCTCAAAGAAAAAATTGTCATCCAACTGTTCTCCCTGCTTATTACCCATCAGCAGGAACAACTGATATATAGAAGCGTGAGTGATAAAAATTTCATCGGCATAAAGCAAAGACTCAATTTGACTTTTCGAGTATATGGCCGCTAAAGTCTGAACATCCAGACAAATCTTCTGCCTTTCTAGATACATTCTCTTAGGGAATCTATTGATGAACATTAAGGCCGTACTCACATCATCTTCATACTTTCCTATAGGGATCAAACTGTAATCAATGCTTGAATCGATATTTTCGAATTTTTGTCTATAAATCTGAAATATTAATGAACCTTCAAGCAGAGAAGTATTATTCCCCACTGTTTGAAACTCTACAATTTCTCTCTCCGCCTCCTCGAAACGAAGTGAAAGTATCAGATACTCTATAATTGCCACTTTTTCGCGGCTAACATCTATCTTCCATTCGAGGTCTTCAATTATCTTCCTGGCAAATATATTAGTGTCATCTAAACAAAAGATTCTCTGAGCCAAATCCATTTTATGCATATAAAGAATACTCTCCGGCACTATTGAATCTAGTCCTTTTAGTAACCTATATGCAGCTTCAAGATCCAAGATATTATTAAGGAGTGTATAAAATAGCGATGTATAGTATGCAGAAGGATTCTGCTCAATTAAATGTGAGTGATTTGCTTGGATATCATTATATGCTTTAATCAATCCGTCTAGATTATTATGTCGTCTATAAAATGCCAACAATTCGTTCCAAGCGAATATAGAATCATATCTCTTTGCAAGTTTAACATGAAGTTCTTCTGCATATGCAGGATCATCAATCTCAATAAGCAAAGCCGTAAATAGTTCTCTTTCGAATGGGCTGCATGTAGAATCAAACAAAGTGATTCGATTTTTAAATTCATTAAATTTCTTTGCATTGAACAATGCAAATAGGTACTCTCTCTGTTTGTCTTGGTCAGAGCAATAGACATTGTCGATTCGATTTTTCATCAGACGCAGATATGAATCAAAATCTCCTTTTAAAAAAGCCTTGAATTCAAAAGCCCTCTTCCTCTTATCTTCATCTAGTTGTCTCATAGACGAGGGATTTTCTATGTCCAACATTATCTCGAATTTTGCTAAGGCAAAGAATCTGTCTATACGATCTGCTGGCTTAGAAATATAGTCCTTGACTCTATCATGCCATTGTATATATTCCATCGGTAGATTTAACAATTCCAGAACCTCTAAAAATGCAACGGCAATTCTCCGATAGCATCTATTGATACTCTCCACACTTGATGATATCGCATCCTCAAAATATTTACGTGCAACAGTTAATTCCATATCTGATGGGTAGTGGTGTTGTTCGATAAAATATTTTCCCTTTTGCAGATGGCAGAACCCCAAATCCTCGAGCAGTTCTACATCATCGGACAACTTATAAGCAAGAAGGAGATAATTCTCTGCAGCAATAATTGTATTCTCATCTGAAAGCCCCATTTCACCAATTATCTGATAGACATTTGATTGTAGATCATCCGATACATCAGTCTTGATGTTTCCGTGCTCATCAAGAAAATCTCTGATTGCGTTCTCATAGTCTCCAAGCAATCCGAGTTTGAATTTTGCACACCATGAGTACAAATCAGGAGTGAAAGCCTCAGGTCTCTCCAGTTTGCATTTACTCAACACTTCCAACGCCTTTTCGTATCTATTTGAGTTCAGGTAGCTATGACCAAGACTAAGCATGAGCTGATATCTAGTACTTGTGGAGGAACATTCTTCTATATTCTTTTCGAATCTAGATATTTCCTCCAAATCATCTCGGATGAAGGCTTCCCTCATCTTTGCATTTAGAAAATATCCTGAATATTTCGCAGGAAGCTGGCGTCCATTGGTCCGAATCTCCAACTCGTGAAGTTCACTTATACCTTTCTCAACAGTTGCAGTCACCCTGAACAGTTCATAAGCTGCTTCGATTTTACTCGCAAGTTCAGGCTCAA
>JBFWMP010000202.1:0-3913 GCA_050251575.1 Clostridia bacterium | reverse complement strand
GTAAAATACAAATAGAGGATGTTTATAATGGGTAAAGAGCAAAGGAGTAAGGAGCTGTTGTTGGATGTATTGATTTATGTTCTTAATAACGCTCCGGTGACCAAAGAAAATTTAATTGACCATTTTTCAAAGGAAAATGATGTTTCCGAAAGAACCGTCAGGCGCTATTTAGAGGTTATCGAGAAGAAACATTTGATTAAAACCAATAAAGAGAAATATCACGAACTTGGCGTTATAGACCTAGACTTGAGCGTTTGGAAGCATGTTTTAAAGAAACTGATCAACCGTATCATATAAATTAATAATTGAGGTGTTATTTATGGAACAAATCATTTTTACGGCTATTGGAATTGTATTACTCTCTACGCTAGCGTATGGGCTTCAGCTATTTTTACAATATTCGTACCTTTGCTTTAAATATGGCAGTGATTATGCTGAATTTTACTCTAAAGCTTATATTAAAAAATTCAAAATAGGACAGCGCATGCTGCAGCGGCATGATTATATAGAGTTTTATGCTACTGAGGATGCTGATAATGTTTTTGTTAATGGAAATATCATTGGTCTCACTGATAAAAACTATATCTTTGTACGTGATATGGGCGGAAGAGTTGTATGCTATAGGAAAGATTGTTTGCAAGAAGCGGATATATGTTGCGTGAAAAGATAATAAGATAATCATAGAATATATTGATTTTTAAGTTTGTAAATGTTATAATTTAACTAATAATTATTTTTCTTAACAGGGAAGAAATATATTCTTCTCCATCTGACCAAAGTCCCTGTATAGGGCAGATTATAATAATGACTGGGAAAGTAATGCTCATTGAGTCTATCAATGAGCATTTTTTATTTCCAAAATTAAGGGGGTGTATTATCTTATGTAAGGGGAGACGGTTTATTTTTTAAAAAGGGGTGGAGGTTTATGATTAATTTTAATTTAAGGAGGATTGTATATGACTAATCTAGCTATTCGGAATATTGTTATCGAAGGTTTTAAAGGATACAAAGAAAGAGTATCCTACTCATTTGGGAAAAAGACCATTCTAAGCGGTGGAAACGGATTGGGAAAATCTTCTGCCGGCGAAGCAATCGTTTGGACATTTCTAGGTTGTAATATGTGGGGTAATATTAGTGATAGTGTTCTGATGAACCACAACAGCCGTAAAACGAAGGTGTTTATCGAGTTTGACTTCAATGAACACACCTATACATTAGAGCGTAGGCGTGCATCGGGAGGAGTAAAGATATTCTTAAATGGTCGAGTGTCTACCCAAACAGAAATTATTGAGAAATTTGGTATCGACAAAAAAACTTTTTTATGTATCTTCAATCCTTTATACTACGATATTCTGTCTAATGCTGAAGCAAAAGATTTCTTGACTTCTTTCTTACCCTTTATTGGAATAGAAGAGGTGCTTTCAAATTTACCTGAATATTCTCGCAAAGTTCTTGAAGATTTGGACCTTCTGGATCCTGAAGAGTTGCTGAGTTCTTTAAGAGAAAACTTGAGAGAATTGGACAAAGCCTTTATCTATAATGAAGGGAAGCGGGATAGTATCAATCTGAAAGTGGAGATTCCGAATGAAATGTGTTTTGATAATTCCAAAATCTTTTCATTAGAAAAACAGCTTGAAGAACTAAATGGAAAGAAGCCTAAATTAAAGAATATCGCCGATTTGACAAAGCTGAAAGCAGAGTATGAGAAGGAAATCATCACATTAAATAGCCAAAAGTCATCACTGCTTGACACTAGGGAGCTTGAATTTGAAAAAATACGTCTTCAATCAGAACTAAAGCGGATTAAAGAGTCAAAGTATTTTTCTAATAGAACCCTTGCAGACCTTGAAAGCGATGTTAAAAGCCTACGGACTCAGTATTCGCAATTAAGGAGTCAAAAGGCAAAAGGTGGTGAATCCTGTCCGGTATGTCAGCGTATTCTACCGGATAGCTTTGATGATTCGCGCTTTTCTAAAGAATTGGCTGATATTGAATCAAAAGGTGTTACTTTGTCCCGTCAGCTAGCGCAGGCCAAAGCGGAAGAGGAAGCTGCTATTAAGAAATTCAACGAGAAGAAGGAGTTTGATGTAGAAAATATTAATAAGAAAATTTGCGATATTGAGAAAAAACTCCACAATATTAATACTGCTAATACTAGAATGCAGAATGATTTACAAAAACAAACTTCTCAAAAAATTTCTTTATTGAAAAACCAGATTCAAGAGCTCGGTTTAGAGGAAATTGAAGAATACAACAGGAAGGCGACTCAAAAGTTCAATGCAGAAATAGGAGAAGAAAGAAGTAAGATAAAAAAACAGTTAGAACAGCTTAGAGCAGCGAAAAGAAAGGTAGATGAAAACAACGTACAAAGAAAGATGCTTTTAGAAAAACTTGAGGCAGATAAAGCGCAATTTGAAAAATATACAAAAATGCTTCAGGAAATTCCCAAAGAGAAAACAAAGCTCGAAATTAAAATTAATGAGGTTCAAAGCTTTGTTAATAAAAGGATTGAGCTGATTACAAAGGAAATACATAAGCATTTTGATAAGGTTACGTTGAAACTTAATAAGCTTATTAAAACTACCGGTGAATCGAAGGACTGTTTTGAAATACAGTATGATGGTAAGGACTTCAAACTTCTTTCTACTTCTGAGAAAATCCGTGCCGGCTTAGAAATTGGAAACTTTATCATGGATATTACTGGGTTAAGGTATCCGGTATTTATCGACCAGGGAGAAAGTATATCAACTTATACAACAGTTGCAGAGCAAATTATTGAAGGTATCGTTGTGAAAGACCAAGGCCAAATCATTATCCATCAAGAAGAGGCTTTTGATATGTCCCAGAACAAAGAGGAAAATTGCGATAATGCCGAAGCAACTAACCTACAGAATACTGAAATAAGTTCTGAACAGCTTTCTTTTATGGAAAGTACAAAAGCATTTATCGGCATGGGTGATGATAAACGAACAACAAAAAAAGCTAGTTAAAGGAGGACGGAAACATGAAGAAATCAAGTCGCAAAAGAGCATGGAGTGTTGTTGTTAATCATAGGTACTTTGTAGTGGGAAACAGAAAAGAGGCAGAAATTGCCGCAGAAAATGCATTTAAAATGTGGGAAAAGACCGGAAAACAATTTACTATAAGTATCGAGCGCACAAGCACCTGTATTAAGAAATGCGGCAAGTATATGCTCAGCTATGCTTTTGCGTTAGAAACCGGCGACTCGCTTCAGATTGTATATTGATTAAGAAGGGGACGATAATATGTGTACGGATTGTAAATGTAAGGATTGTATGTTTACTATGCCGCAGGGGGATTCTAGTGATTGCCATAACTGTGATCTATGCATAGATGGTGATTGTAAGAAGTCAGAGTGTGAAGGGTTTGAAAGCTAGTAATGATTTGAAATCTTTTCATTAAGCAGTAAGAATACATACTGCAGTACAAAATATATAAAGTAGGCATATCCCTTGAGGGAGAGATGATATTTATCTCCCTCAAGAGGATATTTATATCTCTTCCTCATTATTAAATTTAGTTAATAAGGAGAGATATAAAATGTCAAATGATGTGCTAAAGGAAATTAATATTGAGTTTAAAGAACAAGAATGTGAAGGCAATTACAAGTTCCGTGGTACTTGGTGTGCAACTCAGGGATTTGTAGCAGCGTTTGGGGAAAATGCCAGGACTATTGTTGCGCTGCTTATGAAGAGTATATGGGGAATTCCCAAAGCAGATTATCTGCAGGTTGCGATTATCAATGGTGAGAAAGTATTTATCATTGATGATATATCACATGTTACTGTTCTTCTGGCTCATGAATATTAAAACTTATGGTTTGATTAATTGTCTCATAAGGGCTTTGAGTTACATTCAAGGCCCTTATTTTTTTTCTCTTGATTTATAATAG
>JBFWMP010000201.1:0-4167 GCA_050251575.1 Clostridia bacterium | reverse complement strand
GCCGCCTGTGCAGCAGCCAATCTTGCAATCGGCACTCTGAATGGTGAACAAGATACGTAGTTTAATCCTGCAAAGTGGCAGAATTCAACTGAGGAAGGATCTCCTCCATGCTCACCGCAAATACCTAACTTAATGTCAGGTCTTGTCTGCTTACCAAGCTTAACAGCCATTTCAACCAACTTACCAACACCAGTTTGGTCAAGTCTAGCAAATGGATCTGATTCAAAAATCTTCTTATCATAATAGTCACCTAAGAACTTACCAGCATCATCTCTAGAGAATCCAAATGCCATCTGAGTCAAGTCGTTAGTACCGAAGGAGAAGAATTCTGCTTCTTTAGCAATCTCATCTGCCGTAACAGCTGCTCTAGGTACCTCAATCATTGTGCCAACCATATACTTAAGGTTTACACCTGCTTCTTTGATGATAGCATCAGCAGTTTTAACAATTATGTCTTTAACATATTTTAATTCCTTGATTTCCCCTACAAGAGGAATCATAATTTCAGGAATTACACTCATTCCTGCTTTATTTACATTAATAGCTGCTTCAATGATAGCTCTAGCCTGCATTTCAGCAATTTCAGGATAGGTCACTGCAAGACGGCAGCCTCTATGTCCCAACATTGGGTTGAACTCCTGTAAGCTTTCTACAGTCTCTTTAAGTTCTTCAAAAGTCAATCCCATTTCTTTCGCAAGAGATGCAATATCTTCGTCCGCATGAGGTAAGAATTCATGTAATGGAGGATCCAACAATCTGATTGTTACCGGATGTCCTTTCATTGCTTTAAATATTCCCTCAAAGTCTCCTCTTTGCATTGGAAGAAGTTTAGTAAGTGCTTTTCTTCTTTGCTCTTCTGTTTTTGCAACAATCATTTCTCTTACAGCAGGGATTCTGTCTTCTTCAAAGAACATATGCTCTGTACGGCAAAGACCGATACCTTCTGCTCCAAATGTCATTGCTTGTTCAGCATCTCTTGGAGTATCTGCATTAGTTCTAACCTTTAATGTTCTGATTTCATCAGCCCAAGCCATAAAAGTATTAAAATCTTCTGTTAATTGAGCTTCCTGAGTATCTACTGCTGCACCATAAACATTACCGGTACTGCCATCTAATGAAATATAATCTCCTTCATTGAATTTAGCACCATCTTTAGTTATAAATACTTTTTCTTCTTCATTTATCTTCACGTCTCCACATCCGGCAACGCAGCAAGTTCCCATACCTCTTGCAACAACCGCTGCATGAGAAGTCATGCCGCCTCTAGCAGTAAGAATACCTTGTGCTACTGCCATTCCTTCAATATCCTCCGGAGAAGTTTCCATTCTGACAAGGATTACTTTATTACCAGCTTTTCCTGCAGCAACTGCATCCTCAGCAGTAAAATATACTTTTCCTGAAGCAGCTCCAGGAGATGCCGGGAGACCTTTTGCTATAACCTTGGCAGCTTTTAAAGCTTTTGGTTCAAAGGTTGGATGTAGTAAAGCATCAAGCTGTTTAGGATCAACCTTTAATATTGCTTCTTCTTTAGTAATCATACCTTCACTTACAAGATCAACTGCGATCTTTAATGCAGCAGCAGCTGTTCTCTTACCATTTCTTGTTTGAAGCATATACAGCTTACCCTTTTCAATAGTAAACTCCATATCCTGCATATCTCTATAATGATTTTCAAGATTATCAGCAATGCTGACAAATTGATTGTAAACATCAAGCATAATGTCTTGCAAATGAGAAATAGACTGCGGGGTTCTGATACCTGCAACAACGTCTTCACCCTGCGCATTCATCAAGAACTCACCGTACAATTTCTTTTCTCCGGTAGATGGGTTTCTTGTAAATGCAACACCGGTACCGGAATCATCGCCCATGTTACCAAATACCATTGCTTGTACGTTAACTGCTGTACCCCAATCACTTGGAATATCATTCATTCTTCTATATACAATTGCTCTAGGATTGTCCCATGAACGGAAAACAGCTTTAATTGATTCAATCATTTGCTGCTTAGGTTCTTGAGGGAAATCAAATCCTTTCTCTTCTTTAAATAATTTCTTATATCTAACTACTAACTCTTTTAAATCGCTTGCATCTAATTCAGTATCAAGCTGCACACCTTTTTCTTCTTTCATGATGTCGATTAACTTTTCAAACTTTGGCTTTGGAACTTCCATTACGACATCCGAGAACATCTGAATGAATCTTCTATAGCTGTCATATGCAAATCTTTCATTATTAGTAAGCTTTGCAAGGCCTTCTACTACCTTGTCATTTAAGCCAAGATTAAGAATAGTGTCCATCATACCTGGCATAGAAGCCCTAGCACCCGATCTAACTGACACAAGGAAAGGATTGTCTATATCTCCAAATTTCTTTCCTACGATTTTTTCAGTCTCTGCTAACTTTTCTTCAATTTGTGCAAGAATATCATCACTAATTACCTGTCCATCCTCATAATATCTTGTACAAGCTTCGGTACTAACAGTGAAACCCTGTGGTACAGGAAAACTAAGCTTAGTCATTTCTGCAAGGTTAGCACCTTTACCACCCAATAAATTTTTCATACTTGCGTCACCTTCGCTAAAAAGGTAAACATACTTTTTACTCATTGAATTTTCTACCTCCTATGTGCTTTTAGATATATTGTATATGTAAGTTGTAAAAACAACTCATTACCGTAGTGCGGCTATAATTATATCATAAAATAAAAATTTTTCATCCTATTTTTAATAATTTGTTATTTTTTTTTATTTAAGTACTATCTTCCTACATTTTACTTGTATTTACCACATTCTCCAAGTACCTTAATGTTTTAAATTCTTTATCTATATGTGTTACGAGAAAATCTTTTGTAATGGAGTCAAGCTCTTCTTGTATCTTTTCCGATAACTCAAAGGAAAAAATTTTTTTCATTTCACTATATAGAATATAGCGCATAGCATAAAGGGCACTTTCACTTAGTGTAAAGCTGCTTCTGTTTTTAAGACCGATAACACATTTTGGACATACAAGACCTCCTATTGTGCTATTAAAGAACATTCTATCCTCCAAAGCACCGCAGCTTGTACATGAAACAAGATTAGGCGCATATCCTACTATACTCATCAATCTAAGCTCATATACAATCTTTAGCAAACTAGGGCTCATGTCAGACACAGAAAGTTTATGTAAAGTATTTAATAATAATTTTAAAAGCTGGTTCCCTCCGTGACTTTCTTCGATAACTTCAGAAGCTAGTTCAACAAAATAAGTAGCATAAGACAGGCTTTCAATACTACTTCTAATATTATAAAAACTATCCACTAATTCTGCTTGGCTTACCCTGTAAAGGTCTTTGCCTTTATATAAGACAAAATCACTATAACATAAAAATTGTGAAGCTGCAATAAGCCTGCTCTTAGGTCTTCTGGAACCCGGCGCCGATGCTTGTATCTTACCCGCATTTTTTGTAAACAAGGTAATAATTTTATCTGCTTCACCAACATTTGTTTCCTTTATTACTAAAGCTTGTGTTCTCAATAATGTCATTTTCATCCGTCCCACTAATTCTATTCTTTCTTGTAGAACAAAAACGGGACATAAAACGTCCCGCTTACTCTTATGTGCCTAGTATCGTATTCTCACTCTCAACTTCCTCTGCTCCGTTTACTGCATTATCCATTCCTGACCTTAAGTTTTCTATTTCCTTAAAAGAAAGATATGCATCAATATTACCTGTTTTTTCAAAAGTATTCCACATAAAAAATTTTATCATTTTCTCTAAGTCCCCCTCATCTATGAAATTATGTAATATTAGGGTATCCTTAAAAATAATCTAATATACTAGAAATAATAGGCTTACACTGCTTATTGATATCCGAAATTTTTAATATGAAAATCCTTGTCCCGCCAGTCCTTCTTCACCTTAACCCATAATTCCAGAAACACCTTTGAACTTAGCAAGTTCTCAATATCTATTCTTGCTAAGCTTCCAATCTTTTTCAATGTTTCCCCTTTATTACCTATAATTATCCCTTTATGTGAATCTTTCTCACAGTATATATTGGCACTAACTTCTACTACATTTTTATTGCCTCCGTTTTTCATAGATACTACTTCAACTGCCACCCCATGCGGTACTTCTTTTTGAAGAAGCTGCAAGATCTTTTCCCTGATAATTTCTGCAGC
>JBFWMP010000200.1:0-4171 GCA_050251575.1 Clostridia bacterium | reverse complement strand
TTCATTGGCTACTTAAATTATATAGGGCTCATTGCCACAGTTTTAGGGTGGTAATTGAACCACTCTTAGTTAGGTGTGCCCTTTTGCAGAGGGGTATTCATAACAATGACAGATAACGTCGCATTATCCTGCTAGTGCGTACTTATATCAACATGATACAGAGATTGTATAATTCTCAACTCTCTTAGAATCCACTTTCCTGCAAAAACTCCATTGTAATTCCTTTACTTTGAGACTGAGTTTTATTAAATATCAGTTTCTCAATATACTTGCCCAATATATCACACTCCAAATTGACGATATCACCAACATTCTTTATCGATAAAATAGTAACATCTGCAGTATGCGGTATAATTGATACTTTAAAACTCTCTTCGCAAACTATTGCTACGGTTAGGCTGGTGCCATCTATAGCAATAGACCCTTTATTAACAATATACTTCATAATATGAGGTTTTGCTGAAACACCTATCCATATCGCGTTTCCTTCAGTCTTCTTTTCAATAATTATCCCTGTACCATCTATATGTCCGGTCACAAAGTGACCTCCCAATCTTCCATCTGCCCTAAGTGCCCTTTCCACATTTACTTTACTTCCTGCCTTTAGACTATTTAAGCTTGTTTTCCTTAAAGTCTCAGGCATTACATCGGCAGCGAATGCGTCGGCATAAAGCTTTGTCACAGTCAAACAAACACCATTAGTAGATACGCTGTCTCCAATATGTACATCCTCTAGAATCTCTTGACAATAAATGCTCAATTTAATACTCTGATTTCCAAATTCTACTGCTTTTACTATGCCTATCTCTTCTATAATCCCCGTAAATATATAATCACCCCCTAAAATATCCTTCTACAAGTATATCCTGGTCAAACTGCCTGATGTTTGCATTATAGATTTCCCATGCATTCTCCATCTTTTCCACACCTTTTCCACCAATAGGGCCGGGTGCTTCACTACCACCTATAATTTTAGGTGCTATAAATACGAGCGCCTTATCTACAATCCCTGCCTCTAACGCAGATGCATTCAATGTGCCGCCACCTTCCAGCAGTATACTATCTATCTCTAGATGGTAGAGCTGACTCATCAGCTCTCTAAGACCTACCCTGCTGCCTCTGGCAGTAGTTCGTATCACTTTTGCACCTTTATGTATTAATTGTTCTTCCTTTGCGTGGGGCATCAACTCAGTTGTCGCAATAATCGTGTGAGCCTCCGACTCCATATTAAGAACATTACTGTCTAAAGGTATCGTTCCCTTGCTGTCAATAATAATTCTAACAGGGTCGCTGGTTTTCTTCCCTTCAATCCGTGCAGTTAAATAAGGATTGTCTGCCTTTACGGTATTCACCCCTACCATAATCGCGGCTGCACGGTCACGAATTTCATGGACATAACTTCGGGCATTGCTGCCTGTAATCCATTTTGAATCACCGGTATATGCAGCAATTTTCCCATCTAGCGTCATTGCGTATTTCATAATGACAAATGGAAGCTTTTGAGTAATATATTTAATAAATATTTCATTAAGTTCTTTCGCTTCCTTCTCCATGACTCCTATTGCTACTTCTATACCTGCTTCTTTCAGCATACTTATTCCTGTTCCGCTAACCTTAGGATTAGGGTCTTTCATAGCAACAATTACTTTCGATACACCGGCATCAATCAGTGTTTTTGCACAGGGAGGCGTGCGTCCATAGTGTGAACATGGCTCAAGTGTCACATAAACCTCTGCATCTTTTGCTTTATCACCTGCAGCGTGAAGTGCATTCACTTCTGCATGATAACTTCCTAGTTTTTCATGGGCACCTTCTCCCACAATATCACCATCTTTTACAATTACTGCCCCAACCAAAGGATTAGGGTTTGTTTTCCCCCAACCTTTTCGAGCTAACTCCAATGCCCTTTTCATAAATTCTTGATTCATACTTATCACTCCGTAAAATCAATCAG
Organism: Clostridia bacterium; assembly: GCA_050251575.1. Taxonomy (GTDB): domain Bacteria; phylum Bacillota; class Clostridia; order SK-Y3; family SK-Y3; genus X23. Next base: position 2,217 of record JBFWMP010000200.1, on the reverse strand, counting down.
TTTTAGAACTATAGTATTGTCGGACGAATATGGAATCCATCCCTACAATTAAGCTATTTCTAGAAAAACAAAAAGTCCCTGAAGTATAGTTTTCACCTTCAGAGACTTTTTATATAGATAAATATTTGCACAAATAAAATAGTAATATACTATTAATCACTTCTTCCATCCAGACTATACTGTCGGCTCCGGAATGTAACCGGATCTGCCTCGAAAGGCTCGCGGGCTTTGATACCGCCGGTAAGGAATTTCACCTATCCCTGAAGTTATTTAATTAAATAAATAATACTAAAATCTATTATCTTTGTCAATAAAAATATAACTAAGAAGTGGAGGCGTCATACAACCTTCACCAGTGCAGTTGAATCATTATTGAACATTAAATACGTTCTTTACCTGCTGCATATCTGCCTGACCTGCCGGAGCTGCCGGTTTGTAATATCCTTTTTGTTCTGCAACTTTATAAAGATTATACTGGAATGTTTCATCACCATTTCTCATCTCTGTAACAATCTGCCTGAACTGCTGATTGCCTGCTTGCGCTATGACATTTGCATAGCCGGTTAAACTACTGTTTATCATTGACAGTACATCATTCACCATATCTTTTTCCTGCATATTTCTTCCTCCTATCCTAAAAATGATATTAATTTCTGCTTAGCACTTTTTGCACTTTGTGCTGACTGTTCAAACATTTGCTTAATCTGTGAGTCAGAAGCCTGTTGGGCGTAAGTGCTTAGTTTTTGATACGCTGTTTCATGAGAGCCAATAAGGTGTCTTATGTTTTGAAGTTCTAATTGATTTAACTGTGTCATAAATAACACTCCTTTCTTAATTTTCAAGTATAGTATTTTATAATACGTTATACATTATTCATATTTTAATTTATTATAAAATCCCAATTAATGAAATATAACGAAATTGATAAAAGAATAATGCTATGAAACAATATTGAGAATACTAATATTGAGGAGGGATACTATGGCTGAAAATATAAAAAAAGAGCATTTTATGCAAAAGCCTATTGAAAGACATGATACTGCTGCATGGGCAAATATTTATAAAATGAAACCTGTTTCCCAAGCAACTGTTCCCAGCGAGCTTGAAGTCAGAAATGCTAAGGAACACGCAGACACAAACCAAAAATAACAAGCAGCGTAACATTGATTCTCTCCAGCAATAAAAAGATCCCCTGAATTCAGGGGATCTTTTTTGAGGGAGCTGTCATCCTGAGTAAACGAAGAAGTTAACAAAATTCTTCACTGGATTCAGAATGACAAGAAACTTTTTAAAAACACGTTACCTTTTCAGAGGACTTTTGATTAATACTGTATATCTGCCAATCGTCTGTAGGACTGATATCTTTCTTTGGCATGCTGTTCTGCTGCATCAAACATTTCACTTGCTATATCCGGGAAAACATTCATCAATTGTGAATAACGTACCTCTCCATGAATAAACTTTTTAAAATCTCCTGTTGGTTCCTTCGAGTCAAGGATGAATGGATTCTTTCCCTGCTCTTTCAGCATTGGATTGTACCTGTATAGATGCCAGTATCCACTTTCTACAGCCTTCTTTTCTTCCATAATACTGGTTCCCATACCGCTTTTGATACCATGGCTGATACAAGGAGAGTATGCGATAATCAATGACGGACCTTTATAGCTTTCCGCTTCAGCAATCGCTTTAATAGTATGGTTCATATTCGCTCCCATAGCAATTTGGGCGACATATACATATCCATAGCTCATAGCCATCATACCAAGATCTTTCTTTCTGATCTTCTTTCCGGCTGCAGCGAACTTAGCCACTGCAGCTGTTGGCGTAGATTTCGAAGATTGTCCTCCGGTATTTGAATAAATCTCCGTATCCAAAACAAGAATATTTACATCATCACCTGCTGCAATAACGTGGTCAAGACCACCATATCCAATATCATAAGCCCATCCATCTCCGCCAATAATCCATTGAGATTGTTTCACGAGATAATTCTTTTTGTTCAGTATTTCCTTAAATATCTTATTATCAGTACTGCCCTGTGCTTCAAGAACATTGATTACTTTTTTAGCAGCTTTTTTAGATAATTCACCATCTTCTTTACCCTCCAACCATTCAGTAAAAGCGTCTTTGATGGAACTGTCAATTGATGCGCCCAATGCTTGTCTCATCAAATCAACAATTCGCTCTCTAATCTGCTTGGTCCCAAGGTAGATGCCG
>JBFWMP010000199.1:0-4172 GCA_050251575.1 Clostridia bacterium | reverse complement strand
CTCTTCTACCTTCACACTCTAGCACTTGAATACTCATACCATCACCCAGAAAAAGCAAAAAACCAGTCCATAGACTGGTCTTTTATGGGCGCGATTGGGTTTGAACCAACGACTTCTACCGTGTGAAAGTGGGAATTCGTATAAATTGATATGTCAGAAATCTGGCTAAGTACAGCTATAATTTACTATAGAGTACTATTATTAAAGGAATTAGTAAATACATAATTTTCTATTCTATCTCTGTATTACTTTCTGTTTCTCTCGGTAAAGGGGTATGTTGCATACCCTTTTGCATACCCCAAACCATTTTGATTTACATTCTCAAAATAGTCTTTATAAAAGTCTTGAAATAAATTTCACAAATTATACTGAATTTCAATTCCAAATATTTTGATGGAAAATCGCGTATAGTATTATTATCTTGCAGTTGTTCAGCGAGTAACTTATAGTAAGTTTTATTGGAATAGATCATTAAATCGTCAGCTTGAGGTGGATTAGTTATGGCAAGAAAAATATTTATTAGTCATGCAGATAAAGATAAAGACTTAGTTGATGCTTTTGTTGATTTATTAAAAATATTAGAAATTAGAGACGACGAAATTTTTTGTTCCTCAATTGATGGATTGGGAATTCCGAATGGTTTAGATTTTGTTGAATATATAAAAAAAGAAATTACCACAACCCCACTAGCGGTAGTTGCATTTTTAAGTAGGAATTATTATTCAAGTTCCTTCTGTTTATGTGAATTAGGAGCTGCTTGGGCATTAACGCAAAGAATTTTTCCATTACTCTTAGATCCTTTAGGATATGATGATATTAAAGGAGTCCTTACTAGAACACAACTTACTAGAATTAGTGAAAAACAAGCACTACTTGATATGATAGATAATCTTGTCACATATCTTGGCATTGATCATCCCAAACTACCTCGAATTGATGCAAAGGTTAATCAGTTTATTACAAAAATTCCAAGTTTAATTAGCACATGCCATTTTGATGAGAATGTTTCAATATCTGAGGTCAAAGAACTTAGAAAGTTTAAAGATGAAACTCTTGCAACTATCGAAGAATATGAGAATGAAATCACCCAACTTAAAACCTATATAAAAGGATTAGAAAATTTAAAAGATAAAATTGATGTATCGGAGTTGAAAAAAGAATTATCTACAGAGAGAGAAAAATATGAGTCTATTGTAGATGAGCTAAGAGGAATCATTTGCAAGAACCCATCAATAGTTAACTATGCTTTGTTCAAATCCTTATCTGGTGAAGATATCAACTCATCGATGGCATCGGATAGACAGGTTTTTTACAGAGAAGCCAAAGACGCTGCAGAAAATGGTTTTCTAATTGATGATACCGAGATCTCAGGCAATTTTATTTTAAATTCTAATGACTGTAGTATTAAGAAAAGTATTGATGCTATGGAGTTATTTGAAGGTGAAGTTAGTGTATTATCTCAGGAATTTATCGATGAATTGACTACCGAGATTGGATTTAGTCCCTCTATTCAAATTAAAAGATATTGGACTTCAATCTTAAGATGTAGTTTTTTGTTTTGATAGATTACTACGTATATAAAGATCACAATTTTTAGACTAGTATTTCAGTATTTAAGGTTAGCAAGGAGTTTTTGAGATGGATTTAAATAGGTGTTTTGTCATTCAACCTTTTGACAATGGTAAATTTGATAATAGATATATTGATTCTTTTTGTCCTGCTATTGAGAAAGCAGGCCTTAAGCCATATAGGGTAGATAAAGATTTTTCTACTCAAATTCCTATAGAGGATATTGACGCGGAGTTGAGAGAATGTGCAATTGTATTTGCTGATATTTCATTAAACAACCCTAATGTATGGTTTGAGGTAGGTTTGGCCATAGCATATAAGAAAAAAATTGTTCTTGTATGTTCAGATGAGAGACAAGACAAATTCCCTTTTGATATACAACATAGATCAGTAGTCACTTACAAAACATCATCAAAGAGTGATTTTATAAAATTGGAGAAAGAAGTCACTGCTCGATTAGTGAGTTTGATGTCTATGAAAGAGATACTTGCAAAACCTGATAGTATCAGTGGCATTCTATCCGAAAAAGAAATATCGGATGAAGCACATAATTTAATTGGAGTTGTCGGAGAACTAGTGAATTCTTTCGAAGGTGCTGTTGTATATGGAGAAGTGACTGAAAGGATGAATAAGATTGGATACAACAATCTTGCGGTGAACATAGCAGTCAATGAGCTGCTTTCCAAACGATTTATTATAACAGGAGAAGATAGCGACTGGAATAATAATTCTTATAGAGTTTTAAAAATTACTCAAGAGGGTGCCAATTGGTTATACAAGAACAAATCAAGATTTAACCTAAGTTATTCATTCTCTGACGGAACTGATGATCACGCAAAAGAGGACTCCATACCATTCTAGAGAATGAAGTCTTGAATCATTGAATAAACATTCTACTAATCTTATAAATGTTATTTATATTGAACTATTTATAACTCACATCGGACTTTTCCAACTAGAATGAGAGTCTTGGTAAACAGGAGATTCCGCTTTCGGATTATATGTCCTTAATTGGTCATTAACGCTAACTTTCTGTGTCAACAGATCATAATACTTTCCGAGGCTCTGAACCTGAAGCAACTCTTTTGACAAATTTCTATAAATAACCGAAAAGGACTTTCGGTTCATAAGTCTAGAAACAATGTTTGGAACTTTGCTTTGGTCAATTATCTGACTAATATTTGGGAGACCAAACACACTCCCAGCTGTATTAATATTTGTAATTAATTTTGAGGTGTTATCCCCTGTATTCACTGGAACATAATAGGTGCGTCGGATCTCATTAAAAGTTGAACTAAGTGATTCCTCAATTTTCACTTTTTCCTTATTTGCTAATAGATTTTTACCCTGGTCGAAATAATTTTGTATAACACCCAATTGTTCTCTTGCTTGAACAAATTCTTGGGTTTCTCTCAACTCTAAAGCATATGAAATTATTTCAGAAGGATCATTCGTTTTGGCAATTATATAAGTCAGGAAATTTGGTATGCTCACAGAAATTATATTACTATTTTGTTGCGCGTTTACTAAATCAATTTCTTCACTTACTCGTTTATCGAAATGATGAAGAATACCTTCAATATAGTTATGCCCAAATTGCTTTATCTTCCCAAGATAATACATCTGAAAGTTTTGCCTAATGGGATGAATTAAACTATCAGCTTTAAGATATTCTGCAAAGGATGTGTAATAGATTGATTTGAAACTTATCCAATTTATTGCTGCAATGAAACCATATAGCCCACTACTTATACCATTCGTTTCACCATTTCCATGTTTGGCATTTGGTATCTTATAATTTGTAGGGTTGATTTGTGTCCCATATCTATCAATATACGTGCATGAGGTGTCTCTCCTATGCCCTGATTTTCTTAATTCTGTCAATTCTGAAAAAATGAGATGGCAAATTTCACCATATTTTTTAAACTCATACCCCCCCGCGTCTCCTAACATTTTTAATGTTAGATAATACAAACTATTTGAAATATCCCATGTACATCTAATATTTATATCAAGAATCTGGAAGAACTCACGAAAAGCTTCATCTGCGAATTCGCCTCCTTCAATTCTAGGATAAAATTGGTTAGCCTTTTCCAGAGACTTTTGTGATATTTCGTTTCCGTTGTAATCATTAGGATCTATGAAATCAATAAACGAGAATTCTTTCTTTCGATTTTCTGAGTATTCAATTATATAATCATCAAGTGCAATCCAATCATTATAGAATAGAAGTGCATAAATAAATTGTTCAAAAGCACTGAGGTCTCCATCGATGGAAGACTTATCTTTTACTTCAATTTGTCCTAATACTCTTTGCACTGAGCTTAGAGTTGAATGATCGATTAATGCAATACTCATACGAAATCTCCCTATACTGAGAAAGATAAGCAATAAAAACCAGAAGACATCTCATTTTCCGGTTTCTCTATACGTCACCTCAAACCGCTTGCACTGCCTGTATTCTTGCATTCTATTAGTGATAGATAGTCCATCGTTCATGTCAAACTTCTGGAAGATATCCAGGCCTCTATCGATATCAATCTTCCAACCTGTATCAGTGACAATGTGCCTGGCATGTATGGTTCCCTTGACGTCGTACTCCC
>JBFWMP010000198.1:0-4198 GCA_050251575.1 Clostridia bacterium | reverse complement strand
TGGCTAAGGTGATCATTAATGCAAACTGGAGAGATTTACTATAATAATACAATACACAATATTGAGTTCCCTTCTCCAGAAGAAGAGGTATTGCCCTCTGTACGATGGGGTGCGATAGATGCATTCCCATCCCCAGCGTATTGGGCATACCAGGTGAAGGCTAAGCAACTTCGTGGCGGATTTGTTCATCACCGATTAGGAGCAACCTTTCGTGAAGAGATTTGTGCTTGTCTTCTTGGTGGATATGGGATTCCTGCATCAATAGGTCTTGCAGCATTTGAACATCTGAAGCGAGAAGGGCTCTTTGAAAATAACACCCCGAATCTAAAGGAAATCGTGGAAATGTTGTCATCTCCGCTAAAGATGCAAAACCGATATGTTAGATATCGTTTTGCGAAACAAAAAGCCAGATACATCCATGCAGCATTGATGAAACTCGATCATGAAGAACCTATCGAGCATAATGGTAAGAATCTGCGCAATTGGCTTCTTGAAATACCAGGAATTGGTTTTAAGACCGCGTCTTGGATTGCTCGAAATTGGTTGGGTGCAGATGATGTAGCAATTCTTGATATTCATATCTACCGGGCTGGAGTTATTGGCGGGTATTTAACTCCAACAAAGACTATGTCAAAAGATTACTTATGCCTAGAAGATCAATTCATAACGTTTAGTAGAGCGCTTGGCGTACGCACTTCAGAGTTGGATGCAGTGATGTGGCAAGAAATGATGACTTCACCTATTACAGTTCATAAAATGATTAACAATTCCGACCATCTCTCAGATCTGTTTAAGAAGTGATCTTCATCGAGCCCCAATTAGTGCAACACCAACACCAAATAGCCTGTTTTGTTTGTCGAGGTTGCTAACCCATGGTTCTCCGGTTATGCCAAGTGGACAGAAATTCAATTTCAGGGATTCAGCAACAATTGCTAAATGTCCCAGTAGTACTCCGGCATCACGCCAAATAAGACTATTTGCATTATCATATTTCGCGAAGACTTTTTCCGGCTCAGCAACAAATAATAATATTGACGCATCACCTGGAGGTAATACTTGAGTCACTTCGGTAAAAAGATTAGTAGAGGGAACCATGCTACCACACAATTCTTCAATGGTATGATTGTCTGTGTTATATCGGAACCACGGAGAATCGGCCTTCCCAATTAAAACATGAATTGGATGAATAGCTCCAGAAGATGCTACCGGACGTCGTTCTATCGGAATTCCTATATCCGATATCTTTTTTTCTATCGTTCTGCATGATAACCATAGAATAGTTGAAAGCTGCTCTCTTGTGAGGAGGCCAAAATCTCGTCGTGACCTTCTGGAATTGATAATAGACTCTATGGATTGTTCAGTTGAGACTACCGGCGGAGGCAACACTTCAATATTGCTTAGCTCCCAAATAACCGGTTCATATTGTTTTGGCTCTCCATTTAGGCAAGGGTTTTTTAGATCAATCCAAAGCATACCCGAGCTCTCTAAAAGTTTGAAAATATTTATTACACCCTCTGCAGTACCCGCATCCAATATTTGCTTTGTGACAGCTATGTGACCATGAAAGTATTTCAATCGGGATACCGGAGATTTCAATAAGTTCCTTGGTAGTATATAGAATACTTGGGGCTTCAACCTTAATATTCCCCTCTTGGAATTCAATCAATCTGTTTATCATATCAATGAATTTATCAGTCCCATCTTTGTGTGTGGAGTCTGACTTTACTGTACCGATCCATATTCTATCAACACTCAACGATATTGCACGCATTGATGCAAATGTAATGAGAAGTTGGTTTCTATATGGCCACCAATCACTTGCAGGAGCGTGCTCATTTATCTCTTGCCCGGCCATGTCACCAGAACCAAGAGTGTGACAATCAATCCGTAATATTTCATGGCGGATATTAAGGTACTCGCACAATTTTGCTGAAGATATAATCTCTGCTTCGGCAGCAAGCTGGCCGTAATCTATAGTCAATGCGATTTCAGGTCTTTTCCACCAAAGGAGGGCGGCGGAATCCATCCCACCGGAGAGAAGGAGCATCGTCTTCATATTGAAATCGCCTCCCACACAGTTCTGTAAATTGCTGAGACATAATCAGTAGAAATGATGCAGGATGAACCTGACATCATTTTCATGTCTTCTGCAGTCACATTTTCAGCGTAAAAGATAACAGGCTTATTGAGAGCTTTTGCATAGCCAATTTCGTAGATAGTACCTGGATCTAGTCCGTCACCAATAGCGAAAACAACATCGCATTGTCGAATACCTTCAAGATCGTGATGAACGACTTCTTCTGCTGGACCTCTCCCAACATCGTGTAGAGGCGAAAAAACTTCGAGGTCTAATGAACTAAGATTATTTCTGGCTTGTTCTATCATCCATAATTGTGAGAGGGTAAAAAAAGGACCTGCAAGATAGACTTTCGGTTGATAACCTTGTTGAACACGATTAGAAACTCTAGCTGTTGGAAAAGAGGAATTTTCAATCTCGGATTGGTCGGGTAGCATTCCTTTGTTGCAATAACACGCTGTTGCCTTAGAGGCAACATAGGCTGAATCCGAAGGACTTCTTCCGCATACAAGCCAGGAATGTGCAAAATGTGCAGTAAAAACATCTCCTGATCCGATTTTCCATACTTTTTCCGTTATAAAGCTTGGGATTCTAGTAAATTCTGAGTTATGGAATAAGAGGGATCCCCTTGGCCCTTGCTTAAGAACTACAATTTCTGCAGAAGACTGTTCTACCAGTTTTTGGATAAGAGCTTTTTCTTCGAGATGGGAGTCTCCGGAAAGAATTTTTGCTTCATGTGTATTCAAAATTAATGCGAGATGAGTAGTATTTGATCCATTCTCATGAAAATGTTTGGGGGATTTATGATTTTGAGGATCATAAACTGCATAGTCAGATTTTATAATTGCCTCTCCTTCAAGCATTCCGAAACATAAAATTTTATCTGTATCGATTTCTATGGGCTCATAAGTCCGCTGTTCTATCTCAATAGTTGGTGATGAGAGCCCGTGCATATATTCAAACTTTCCCAATTGCGTGATTCGTTTTCCAGAATACTTGAAATTCTCAAGTGCTGCTTTGTTTTCAATGATACCCTCTGTTTTTAAATCTAAATATGTAAAAAGATTAGCATCTGCATTCATTCTAGCAATTGTTGAAACTGCTCTTCCTCCAGATCCCATATATTCAGTCCATCTAGGTTGAATGCACGACTCATAATAGACTCCACCAACGATTGTTATCATTTTCACTTCCTACTCGTCATTCATAAGTGCAAAAACATCTATTCGTACCAAACCCTCGTGTATTGAGATAACTTTCGCTCTATACTTCGTTCCCTTTTGAATGCATTCTCTAATGCTAGAGATTTGTGGTGATGCAATTCCCCCGGCTATCTCCTCATCGAAAATTGCTGCCACTACTACCTGAGTATGGATGGTTCTGAGCTCAATATTAAGAGTGTCACCTTTTTTAAGTTTGGAGATGACATCGGGTTTTGGTGAACTCAATTGAGTTTGGAAGCGAATTTCCAGACAGGGATTCGTATCTTCGGGGCGACCTCCGATATCTCCATTTCCCTTTCCGGTCTTTACTTTTGAAGATCCTTCATAGCTAGTAAATGTACTATCACTTCCTGACATATTCTGCTCCTACTTGTTTAATATACATCCGATGATTATTTATATGCTTACTTTTCATGGAGATAGGATGCGATATAATACTACAACCTTTCTCCGTAATAGAAAAGGAAAAATTCTATTGTAAAGGAAAAATTCTATTGTAAAGCTTTGTAAAGCTGTGATCGGAGGATTTGAGAGCTTGGAGGGTTGTCAAGTATATGGTTCTAGACGTCCTTGCTGCAACCGTTATAGATCATGTCGAACGAATTAATACACTTGTGAGTGTCAAGGAAGTTTTCACTGGATCAATAGCAAGTGGCGAATGGATGCTGAATGTTCTTGAAGTTTGATGATATTTGAGATACTATTTTGTTAAATAACAGCAAAATGATAGAATTATATTTGACATAAAGATTAATTAGCAGTATATATAGTATATGATTTTGCAATATTCTTGCAAAACGGAGGTATTGTCATGTTGTTGGAATTCAAGATGAAGAACTATAAATCCTTCAAGGATGAATGTGTATTCTCCATGAAAGTCGCCCCTAAGCAGAAGGGG
>JBFWMP010000197.1:0-4220 GCA_050251575.1 Clostridia bacterium | reverse complement strand
ACAATTCCAGTATTTATAAGTTTCACCGTTTTGACAAACCGCCGTCCTACGCTTATATGGTGCACCGCATTCCCCACAAAACACAATACCATAAAGGAAATGTGCATTGCTCCTTATATTAATTCCATTAGCTCTGCACTCCTTTTGCTGGTTACGTATTTCCCGTACACGTTCCCATGTAGTGCGGTCTATAATGGCTTCGTGGTCATCACTCAAATAGTAACTTGTATATGAAACAGTAGTATCAACGCACTTTGTCAAATAATTACGTGGTGCACTTTTTTGCAGTAATCGGTCGCCCACATAAATTTCGTTATCCAACATTCGTAATACTGCATTGGCATTAATATATTTTTTGCTATGAAGTCCCTTCGCACCATTTTTGCGAAGATTCTTCTCAATCTGTGCCAGCGTAAGACCATTAGCAAAATCGCTGAATATTTGTTTTATAATCCATGCGTCACCGTTTGGCACAAGCACACCATCTTTCTCGTCATAACCAAGCACACGGTTATTTCCTAAATGCCTAATACCACGTTCTGCATTCTTTTTATAACTCCACTTTATATTTTCTGAAATAATTCTGCTCTCTTCCTGTGCTACTGATGCAAGCAAACTAAACACCATATCACTGGAGGCATCAAAGGAGGAAATGCCCTCCCTCTCAAACCGGACTTCAACATTTTTAGATTTTAACTCGTGTACATATTGCTGCGCATCAACAATATTCCTTGCAAAACGCGAAATACTTTTTACAAGTATAATATCTATTTTTCCGTCAAAAGCATCCTCTATCATCTGCTGGAACTGTGGTCTATATTTGACACTAGTTCCGCTTATCCCCTCATCAGCGTAAACACCTATATAATTCCAATCAGAATTACAATGAATTAAGTTAGTATAATGCTTAACTTGTGTATCAAAGCTAGTTTGCTGTTGTATACTATCCGTACTTACACGGGCATAGGCAGCAACATTCTGTTTTTGATGTTTATTACCGCCTTCAATTTTTCGTATAATCATATATCTTTCTTCCCTTCAATCCATCGTGGTCTGCCAGCTTTACTCCTGACTGCATCACAACCGCTTACAATAACACTCCTATGTCTGTCGACATTTATTTTACAGCCAAAATGTCTATTATCATCATCCACAAATGGTAGGTCCGCAAGTTTATCATACTTTACAGGCACACGGCTTTTCATTCCAAATTTCCATGTAACAATTATCTCATCCCATCGTATTTTGCCTGAAGTCATTCTGAAGGTTATAGATTTCACCAATTCATCAAGGAAAATATATTCTATTTGAGTAAGCTCCTTCGATTGCCAGTCAAGAGCCGCTTTTGCCGCTCTGCCGTTTGCACTGTTTTTTACTGCACGTATTTGAAGTTCTTCTCTATCCAGTTCTTTAAATGCAGCTATTACCGCATGGTCAATGTATTTATCCTTTACAGCATAGTGTGGACAATTTGTCTTAATTACTTCCGCTTTATCTGATGAGGTTTCCTCAAGTGAAAAATCATCAGTCTCTAATACACCCTCACGTTCTCCGCCGCAAGTCCATACTTTTGGGTATCCTTTGGTATTCAGACTAAAGTGAATCATTGGTTGACCACACACTGGACAAATTAGTGTACCATAGTACGGGTACTGCATACAGCCGTTACGTCGGTTTCTCATTGCAAGTATAGTCTGTGCCAGTTCAAAAGTTTTTCGGTCAATGATGGCATAATGATGATTAGTGACTTTATAGCTAGGCACCTTTGTCATATCATTTTTAACCTTTCGATGTGTCAGATGGTCCACCGTATATGATTTCTGCATTCGAACATCTCCTACATATTTTTCGTTGCGCAAAATCTCCGTCACTGACTTTGGCCACCAATTGGTTTCTTTCATTGTAGGAATTCCTTCATCAGTTAGTATCTGCACAATTCTCCATAATGTTTTCCCAGATGTATACAATTCAAATATCCGACGCACACCTACAGCCTGCTCTTCATTTATTAAATATTCTCCATCTGCATTGATATAGCCATAGGTTGGTGACCATTTTGGTATTCCGGCTGCAAAACGCTTCCTAACACCCCACTTCAAGTTCTCCGAAATACTTCGGCTCTCCTCCTGTGCTACCGCAGCCAATATAGATAACAACATTTCGGAAGATGAGCTTGCAGTGTCAATGTTATTCTCATCAAATATGATATATACGCCTTTATCCTTCAGCTGACGAACGTATTTTAAACAATCAATAGTATTTCTAGCAAATCGTGAAATAGACTTGGTAATAATGTAGTCTATTTTTCCCGCCTCACAGTCTGAAATCATTCTCTGAAACTCAACACGATGCTCCGTACTGGTTCCACTCAGTCCCTCATCTGCATATACTCCAGCCAATTCCCACCCCGGATGCAGCTTAATTCTCTCCTGAAAAGAGGTTATCTGAGTTTCCAGACTGCTTTGCTGAGATTCCTTATCTGTACTGACTCTGCAATATGCAGCTACTCTTATCAACGGGATATTTCTATTTTCCTGATCCGTTTTACGGTGGAGCACTTGTACACCGGGAGTTGTTATTATCTGTGATTTCATTTTGTCCTCCTTCCATTACGTTTTGTGCGCAAGCTTCCCGACTTTATCATCTCTCCGACACATTCAAATATGTCTCGTCCAACAATTGCCTCATGATGACCTTCAATATAATACTGATTGCGTTCTCCCCTATTTTTTATCTGTTTTCCGGTAAGCATGTCAGGCTTGTAGGATTTGTTTGTCAGTATATCGCCTATATACGTTTCATTTATGAGCATCCTGTATATACGCTGTTGGTTCCAAATTATTTTCGTATTATCCCGATGTTCGAGTCCATTAAGTGCCTTAATAATATTTTTATATTCATTTCCCTCCGCCGCCATATGAAATGCAATCCGCACGCGTTCTGCCTCAGGCTCGAATATCTCCCATTTTAGGCCTTTCTTTTGATATCCGTATCTAGCAGGTCGTGTTGGTGTACCGGCTGAATTACGATATTCGTTTGCCCACCGTATACTCCGACTGATGTTGTTTGACTCTTCCTGTGCAAGTGCCGCCAGTACAGAAATAAGCATATCACACCCAGTATCCAGCGTATTCAGGCTCTCTTTTTCAAATATTACCGGAATGCCCATGTCCTTCAATTCTCTAATGCATGAAATGCAATCAGCAAGGTTCCTTGCAAACCGAGATATACTTTTTGTCATAATAAGGTCAATCTTTCCGTCACGGCAATCATCCATCATGCGAGAAAATTCCGGTCGCTTATATATTGAAAGTCCCGAAACTCCATGGTCACCATATATATCAACTAGGACAAGTTTTGGGTTACATTCGATATGCTTTCTAAAATACTCACATTGTGTTTCAAATGACTCCTCTTGTTCTTCCTGTAAGGTGCTTACACGACAATAGGCCGCCACACGTTGAACTTCTCGTTCATTCATAGATTTTCTTGATGCTGCCTCATAATAAAATGTCTGCATTTTTTTCACATAAGTATCCCCCTTTTACAAAATAAAAGACGCCTGACATATAGCCAGACGCCTGTAAGTTATGAGAGATACCTGATGTTAAACTTTTATGTTTTTTATCCAGCAATTTATTTTCTATAAAACCCATATTGCTTCTCCCTCTCTTTTATTTTGCTTTTATTATTTTATGCACAATTCTATGTATGATGATATTAGCTCTAAACCGTTTATATATCAAGTAATTAAATCTAAACCTACATTATATATAGTAAAAATAATAGCGTAATCTTTAATCACACTTTGTCTGCATAATCCAGTGAAATCCACCCCAGACCACTTTTTAATCGCCCCCATTTTGTTGCACCCTTGCCATCTCGCTCCTCAACAATAGTGAAAGCACCAATGCCTGTACACTTACCTGTCTTATCATAATCAGTCCCCGGACCTTTGCGTATATTTAAGTTTGGAATAGATACCTTAACGATGTATGGCTTAAATTCAGATTTTGCTGTTGCAGTTAGTGTAATATCATCAAGTCCTGCTTTTACATCAGCACGAAAGGTATCCATTGACTTGCCATGCTTAGGAAACCAGTGCATCACATCACTATGATTAGATGCAATTCCTAGTGTATGTCCCTCACAGTGACAGATGATGTTCTTCTCAGTGAGATTAAACTGCTTGCAAAGATATATACAAAGCTCAACTGCCT
>JBFWMP010000196.1:0-4229 GCA_050251575.1 Clostridia bacterium | reverse complement strand
ATGGATAGATGAATATAACAATGAAAGACCACATGAATCTTTGAACAACTTGACACCGATGGAGCATGCGGAAATAATGTAAAAAACTCTAAGCTAACTTGGCTATATTGAAGGGATGTTTACAAAGCGAAATGGTTTATTCTTAGATTTTCATGTATAGATAAAGGTAAAATATACGGGCGATGCGGAGTCTAACGCATAAAATTCGGTTCAGTAAGACAATATACGTTATTTATCAGTAAGCCGACATTATCGAATATTACCGAATCTTACCCGTAGTGTGCCAAATTCAGTTTGGTAGCATTATGATTATATCTTAAAGTCTTGAATATCGATAACTTCTTTTCACGTGAGAATTTAAGTATTTACCAACTGAAGCTGCATTTTTTAATCCATCATAAATGTGTTCTGGAACATCAAAATAATTGTACATACCACCATTTTTGAATTCAACAGTTAGAGTTTGTGATTGATTATCATAGTTGAAGCGTGCAACATTAGATGATTGAGGGGTATCTGTCCAGTTGTTCATAAGGATCTCCTTACTTTGTATGGGGCTTTGTCTTCTCCAGTTTTGAATCATTTGTTCATAATTGCTTGGCGCATGATCTTGATTCCAGCCTCCTAGCCCATCAAAACTGCCATCTTCGAAATATTTAGTTACAACTTTCGGATCGGCACTATCGGGTTTTCTATTTAGGTCTGGTGGTGTAATTATTGTCCTGATAGGGATACTCACTGCTTCTCCTGTTATGATAGCTTCTCCTGTTCTTAATATTGGGAGCATATCAAATAATCCTTTTAGATTATCAGAAGCAGTTTCTGTTATATATCCTCTGTCTTTATTATTTGTGAGCCGCATAGCTATTATTGTTCCACATTGTGATAGGATTGTTGAGTCAATTTCAGAAGGTCTTTGGCTAACGACCATCATTCCTACTCCATATTTTCGTCCTTCTTTAGCAATTCGCTTTACTGCTAAAGACGCATTAGTATTTGGATTTGATAAATAAGTATGAGCTTCTTCTAAAACTAGGAGTAAAGGTCGTTCACGTCCACCTTCAGGGAGATTTCTTCCCCAAAATATTGCGTCATAAAGTATTCTAAGTGTGGCTCCAACAATATCGTTTAAAATGACAGAAGGTATTCCAGATAAATCTAAAATTGTAGTTGGTTTTGTATTTCCAATCCAATTCTGAATTAAAGAATCGAGATTTTTTTCAACTATACCTTTGATATTTGGCTTCCATGCTCCTGGATTGCAGATAAAATTATATCGTGGGTCTTTTAATTTATTTCCTAACGCTTCAACTTGTTGTCTGATACCAATAGAATCTTTTCCCCAGTTGACTCGTTCATTTACTGGACCGGAGTTTTTAACTGTTTTAAAAACAGGCTTGATGATATTCATGGCATCTCCTTCTATAGGTGTACCGCTATCATCTACTGCATATGCTAGGTCTACTTCGTCAGATGAAGTACCTGGTTTTGGAACAACTGTCATAAATTCTTTTTTATATAATTCATACCAAAACTTATGCAGACAAAATGGGATAGGAGTGTCAACAGTGACTGATTCAGGAGTAATCTCTTTAATAGGCTGATTTAGTAAAGATTCTTTTTTTAACGTCATGATAAAATTTGATATTGTGGCAAATTTTGAGTTATCTATATCACCAAAAATAAATTTAATAACTTCTTCAAAACTCAATGCCCAAAAAGGTATTAGTAGTTCATGTTCATTATTGTTTTGATTCGCTCCTATCTTAAATATGTTAGCATTATCTCCTATTGCTTTTGAGTATTCACCATGAATATCTATAATCAGAATTCGAGCTGAGGGGTATTTGCTTTTATTTGAGAGAGAATTTAAAAGACTTGAAACAGTGGTCGATTTTCCACAACCAGTAGAGCCAACGACTGCTGAATGTCTTGTAACAAGCTTGTTAATATCAATATATGACGGAATACTTGATGCACTTGCTAATCGGCCTATAGAAACATAATCCATAGGGTCATCAGGACCATAGATTGCACGCAAATCTTTTTCTGTTACGATGTGTACGTTGTCGTCAATTGTTGGGTATTGTGAAAGACCTCTCTGAAAATGACCGTCACATATTTTTTCACCAATAAGTTGAACTTGAATCCATCTATTTCCAAACGGAGATGTGGATTGTTCATTTATTGGCGCTGCACCTGCTCCAATTTGAGACACTAATCCGTATAATTCTACATAACCAATCGGAATTTTTACAAAGCTACCTATTTGACCAATTCGATAATATTCTCCAGAGATAAAACTAATGCCTGTTATAGTCTCATTTGTTAATGCAACTCTAATGGTAGCCCCAACGACATCTTGAACTGTTCCTATAAATGATGGGTCATGATGCATTTTGAGCCTCAGTAAATAGATTGCCTGTTTGTTTTATGAGAAACTTACATAATTTACTAAAATCACCAATATGGCATATTATAATATCATTATCTGAGGAGACTAAATACTCATACTTGTTTTCAATAGTATTTTCTATGCCCCATTTAAGCTTTTCACCAGCAAAATATCCAGAGTCTTTTGCAAATAGACATAAATTTGAAACCATGTTTGCGCAACTTATTGCTTCTGGATATTGCTCAATATCTTCATAAAGCATTCCAAAACAGAGAGCATTTGGGTTTGCAGATAGTTTTTGTACAATAGCTTCATTCAGATGTTGGTCTACAAAAGAGTAGCCTGATGTAATTAAAACTGTTTGTCCTTTAGTCAAGAAGTTAGTTAATCTATCTAGCATCGCTAAATAAGGCATTCTTCTACTTTGAGAATATTTTAAATGAGATGGATATATCATTTGTTTATCTTCAGCTGATAAAATTGTATCAATGTTCCCTCTGAAAATATTACCATTTTTATCCATGCCCCAGTTTATAGATCCATGCAGTTTCCAAAGCCTTACCCATCGTGCTGGCAAATTTTCATTTTCCATAGAATGTAAGTCGAAAAATGCTCTCTTAGAACCAACGAAACCATCAAAATATGGGATGAATTTTGATTCTAAAGCGGATTCCATTAATAAATCATAATTAGGCGTAAAAATCTCGACAGCATTTAATCTAGAGATTCCGTTTATCCATGTAGCTAAATCATGATATGGAGTCTGGTTTGATGGCAGTTCTTTATTTACTGCGTTTGTTATTTGATCGCATATGTTTTTTTCAAAAATTTGAAGTTCATTTTTGGTTAAGCCGTTAATTTGGCCTGTGCCTGCGATTTCTATCATAAGCCTTATTTTGCTTAAGATGTCTTCAATTGTAGGGCTAGTATTTGTTTTATGTGGAATTTCTGTTACAAGTTGTTTGGATTTATCATCAGATATATTTGCGAGAACAATTGATGTTAATTCTTTTATATCTGGTATAAGAGGCTTATTATTGCCATCTTCAGTTACTCTAATTGATAATGGGCAGCCTGCGCCTAATAAAAAAGAAACTTTGTTTTTGTTAGAAGTAAGGGCTTGTTGAAGAGATAAGATTTTTTGATTAATATCATGATAAGTATTGTTCATTATCTTGTACATCCTTAATATGCTCTAAAAAGAAACAGGTACGACATATTATCTATTTTGTCATGAATTGTTTATCTTGTCTATTTTATGTAATAATAAAATACAGCAGCATCAGGAATAGGACGTTCATTGTATTGTTACGCAGTTGGCAGAAAAATCATTATCTTGCATAGTTTTGTTAAGAAAACTGAGAAAACACCGCAGAAAGAAATAGAAATAGCCTTGGAACGTATGAAGGAGGTTGACGATGCCAAGAGTTAAATTCAGTGATTTTAAAGAGCAGGCTCTTGGAAATCAAAGTGTAAAAGCTGAGTATGAAAGGCTCGCTCCTGAATATGAATTAAGAAGACAACTGATAAATGCAAGAATGAAAGCAGGGCTGACACAAGAAGAAGTTGCGCAGCGCATGGGAACCACAAAGAGTGCTGTTTCAAGACTGGAAAGTGTAAGCGCTAAAAATTCGCCAAGTGTTCAGACTTTGCTCAAATATGCAAAGGCTGTTGGAAGTGAATTGAAAATTGATATAAAATAAATAATACGGGCGATGCGGGAGTCGAACCCACTACCTCAGGCTTCGGAGGCCTGCACTCTATCCTAATGAGCTAATCGCCCTTTGCTGAAAAGAACAGTACAATAATCTTCATGTATCTGCAAGTCAAGAAC
>JBFWMP010000195.1:0-4250 GCA_050251575.1 Clostridia bacterium | reverse complement strand
GTAATAATTTTTTAAGGATCGCCTCTTTACGTTCTGGTGAATACCGAGCCATATCGTTCTCTTTTGCCGCACCCTGTCTTTAAACATAATGATTATTTAGGGGTGACAACAATCCTGACACAGGGGGCCCTTTCCGATCCTAAGATGGCTTTCATGATCTGCGGTGTGATTTTGACGTTTCTGGTACTGGAAAATGGATTCATTCCAACCGCCTTTCTGCCCGGCGACAGCCTGCTGATCCTCACCGGCGTGCTCATTTATCAAGATGTCTTGTCCCTCGGGGTGATCCCGCTGCTGATCATGGCCACCTTTATTGGCACTTGGCTCGGCTACATGCAGGGGCGCTTCCTCGGCCATACCCAGATGTATCATCGCCTGATGTCCCATGTGGAAGACAGGCACAAGGAAAAGGTCTACTACCTGCTAGACAAGTACGGCATCCTGACCCTGATCACCGCCCGTTACATCGCCTTCGTGCGCACCGCCTATCCCTATATCGTCGGCGCGACTGAACTGCCCCAGGGACGCTTTCTTATCGTCAATCTGATCAGCTCCATCATGTGGATCTGCCCGCTGGTCGGCATCGGCTACTACCTGAGCCACACCAAACTGGCAGCGGAATACCAGTCACAGTTCCTCAATTTCATCATCTATTTGCCAGTGGTATTACTTGTGGGCGGCATGGTGGCACTGGTGTGGCGCTGGATAAGCAAACGCAGGGCCGCGCAGCCACGGGATTGACCCCTAGCGCAATGCCTGACAGTGAAATAAGTGGATCAGAGCAAACATGGCATGACTAATGGGTGGTATAGTTGCACTTTACTGAGTCCATTAGATGCCTCTAAAATGCGAAATTTAAGCTGGGTGACACGATTTCCCATGATAAAATCCTAAATGTGGTTCTGTAAAGATATGGCTATCGAGAGTGCAAAAAAATTATATATTAGGTTCCTCACCAAAATAATTTAACCAATGACATTTCCAATTATCCTCAAGCGAAAACTTTTTGTACTTCGGATGTAAATCGTCTCGAATTAAAAGCCAAGGTAACCCCTTGAACTTTGATGATCGTAAAGACCTAGATACGTTTGTAGGTTCTTTTTTATTCCCCTCATCTACCAAATAAGTATTTATCACATCGGTTACTTCAACACCATAACTACTTTCACATCCTAAAAATTTTCTAATAACTAATGCAACTAATACCAAAGGTATAAATTCTGAGTTATCAACTTTCAGATTCAGCATTTTTTTAGGAATAATTTCCTTCATTAACTCATACGCTTCTTCATGGTTATATTGCATATCTGACTCATTGGAGGAAATATCAGCTTCATCCCTATCAAGTTCAAGCTCTAGTAAAAATTGATCTGGATTACTATTGTTTTGAACAATTCTTTTCTTAGAAATAGTTATTGAATTTATAAAAGCTTTTAGTCTATCTTCTGTCAACCTTATTTCTGACGTTGAATTGGCGCCAGAAACAGGAATATTTTCCAAGCCATATTGTTGAGAAAGATACCTACCTAACTCCTTAGGTAGTTGCGAAGAAGATACAAGATCAACTCCATCTTTAAGCAATTCACATTTAGAATCATTGCCCATATAAGATAATATTTCGCTATATTCTAACTTAACTTTATCATATGATTCAAGATCGTGAAATGGTAGTTCAGGAGCCAACAGAGCAAGATATATTTTTTCATTCAAAATTTCCTGCAAAATAATTATACCCAATGGAGATATTCTGAACGTTTCGCCATCAATTATATTAAATTTTACAGTATCGTCCCCATCTGATGGAATTTCGACACACTCAATCAAACGCTGCCTAACACACTCTTCAATTACTGATACCGCCCAACTTCCTCGATAGCCATACATCTGAGAAAAACAAACAATTCTACTTAATGGTATACCGTGTGCTCTTTCATTGGCTTTTAGAGAAAAATTTAAAAACAATAAGATCCTTAATTTTAAAAAGTAAGCTTGATTGACATGTTGACAAGGCACAAAAATATTAGGTAACACACCAATTTGCCCATCTTCAGGGGAGATCATTAATGCCGCAATAACTTCCTCGTATTTCCATCCCTTACCTGAAGATCCCAACTGCTTATGTACCTTCCTTAATAAATCATTGAAAAATCTTATATTATGCCATGAAATACAAGATAACGTCTCTAATATTTTTTGGCTATCACCGCCTTGTTGCATACTAGACTTTACAACTGAAGCATATCTAATACATGCATTTTTAAACTCATCATAATCATAAATACGTTTCCATTCTTTTGCTCTAAAATCAGTATCAAAGTGATTCTCAACGTATTTAATCCTCTTTGCTATTAACTTGCTAAAATCCGGGGCTTTCAAGTGGATAACACGATCCCCACTTCGAACATCTAACCAACCTTTATCCTTATTTTTAAAATAAGTAAACTCTCTCATTGTAATAATGACAGTGGCACCTGATTCCTTTGATATTTTATGTGCTATTGTGTATGTATCTTCTTGAAAGCTTTCAGAGGCTCTATCAACGTTATCTATAATTAAAATTACACTATTTTTTTTATTCTTTTGCTCTTTAAGAGAACGAATAACAAAGTTTTCGAAGTCACTTTTTAATCTATCTAACTCTTCTGCCTCCTTTTCTACATACTTCATAGGATCATGATCAAAAACACTCTTATATGGACCATTTCTTAAAACTTTAAGTTCTGATTTAAATATATCTCTCAAAGAATCCAATTCAAGCATTGTAGAAAATTCATCAATAAAACTTTCATAAACCCGTTTAAAAATTATTTCCTTTGCATTTTGAGTGTTTTTTGAAACGTCATTTATGAGATCAACAATTATAGGCACTGTTGTTTTTTTGTGAAACTGTCGAGTTTCATTTAGAACCTTTCTAACTAATGTAGTCTTTCCACAACCTACAGAGCCAGTAATCAATACTACCTTTCCTATACCCTTTTCTTCGATAATGGAAGCTGCACCTTCGCCAGGCTCCATATCTTCAGTGCCGATAGGAAGAAATGTCGGAGGAGTGTCTTTTAATATTCTTTTGAGATCCCCCCTATATTGCTCCAACTTAGAATCACTAACAAAGCAATACTCAAGCATTTTCTTTTGATTACTGTTAGTTATTTCATCAAAAAATGTTCTATAAAACTCTTCTAAGTATCTTTCCCTCTCATACGCCCTCCATTTCAAACTTCCAAACTCTGACTTAAGAATTTTTGAAAATGGAGATGGTGAATAGTTTATTTCACTTAAATAACTTTCCAAGTTACCAGTAGCTACTTTATCTTTAGACAACAACTCATAAAAAAGATCGAAATAAAAATTGTCTTTAAATATGTTACCAAAATATACCCCTTTCATACTATCAATCGTTTTACCCGGTTTTGGAATTACTTGCAACACCATCCATTCTGCACCGTTAGTTATAACTGTATGTATAACTGAATTATCATAGCAATAAGATGATGCCTGCTTAATTGTTTCTGTCAGTAAAGATTTAAATGCTTGCTTAAAATATGACACTGTATATTCATGATGAGTTGGCCCCCTACTCGTCGGGGTACAAAATGTTAGTCCTATTTTTTTAGCTTCAATTACTAACTTAGGAATACCATTATATTTTAGTAGGTAATCTATATATCCATTTGTTGATGTGTGCGTTTCAGGATTAAACTCTTTTGAATTCCAACCTAATAATTTCAATACCTCGTCAATAATAATAAGTCTTGTTGTTGCTTCATTTGCCAAATGAAGTGACTGGTATATATCTTTATGCTCTTCCGTTAGCTCAACCAACTTTCGCTGAGCCACCTCCTTTTGAGATAAGCTAGTCAAGTGCGTTCCTCGTTTAGTTACGTTTAGAGACAATTTATAACATTTAGCGAACAAAAAGATCCAATATTATTACCAAAAGTGAAAATCAAATTAGCCCTCATCGAACAACGAATGCCTGGACAGGCATAACTCTGTACTCAACCGTTACATCAAAACAGGCATTGTTACATCAGTGATCTTTTAAACAGAGAGCTACCTAGCCAAGCACCAACAGGCCACTTTTAGTGCAGACATACTCAAGGGCTAGCTAAATTAAGCACTTGCATGTAAGTGACCGTTGGCGGCATGGATAATGGAATGGACCCATCCACTTTTAATCGGCCTCACAATGGGCCACGATGTAGTCGCTAAAACTCATCAGAAAGAGGACGGGTCCACCTATGAAGATT
>JBFWMP010000194.1:0-4283 GCA_050251575.1 Clostridia bacterium | reverse complement strand
CCAAAGAATAATTTGAAAAGAGGATATTAAAAATATGTTAGCACAATTAATAAACAAAAGAAGTTACAAGTATATACTAGTAGTTGTTTTGTTGCTGGTAGTCATAAGTATGACTGCTTGCGCAAGTAAAGAAGAGGAAATTGTAGCCAAGGTTAATGATGAAGTAATTACTAAAGACGAATTATATGACCTATTAGTTGAGCAAAATGGTAAACAAGCATTAGATGCATTAATTGCTGAAAGAATTACTAAGCTAGAGGTTGAAAAGCAAAAAATTGAAGTTTCCGAAGAAGATATTAACAAGGAAATTACTAAGCTTAAAGAAAGTTACGGAGGAGAAGATATATTTAATCAGGCAATGGAGCAATATGGTTTGACATTGGATAAAGTGAAAGAAAATGTTACCATGAATATTCAGATAAGCAGACTGATTGAACCTCGAATCTCAGTATCAGAAGAAGAAATATTAAAATACTTTGAAGAAAACAAGGAGACGCTAGGTGAAAAAGAGCAGGTAAAGGCTCGTCACATTCTTGTTGAAACAGAAGAAAAGGCGCTAGAAGTAAAAAAGAAGATATCAGCAGGAGAAGATTTTTCTGAGCTGGCGAAGGAGTATTCAACAGATACAGGCAGTAAGGAATCAGGCGGAGATTTAGGGTTTTTCGGTAAGGGAGAAATGCTACCAGAATTTGAAGAAGCAGCTTTTTCTTTAAAAATAGGTGAAGTTAGTAACCCTATTAAGACAGATTATGGCTACCATATCCTTAAGGTAGAGGAGAAAAAGGAAGCAAAAGAAGCAAACTTTGAAGAAAATAAGGATGAGATAAAAGATATTTTATTGGAAGAAAAGAAACCTGCAGCGTATAATGAATTGCTTCAAGAGAAATACAGTGAATACGAAATAACCAACTCACTTACAGAAGAATAAGGATAGCAGTTTAACTAAGCTTCACATTATTCAAAATCATGTGAAGCTTTTTATATAAGTATTTTTATACAAGCATGATGAAATACTGATTATATTTTTGGTTAGAGCATAAGATTTATTTTTCTATCTTCATGGTATGCAAAATTTATATCCTATTCCTTTAATAGTATGAATAAACATAGGAGTCTTAGGATCTTTTTCTATTTTCTTTCGGATGTTACTAATATGAACCATCACTGTCCTATGATCTCCAAAGCTATCCGTACCCCAAAGAGATTGAAATAAATGATCATTGCTAAATACTATATTTGGATTTTGGGCTAATAATGCCAGTAATTGAAACTCTTTGGGAGACAGAATAACATTCTGCTCATTTGCCACTACAGAATGACTGTTTAAATCAATTGTTAAACCGGGATAATTGATTTGGCTGCTTGTGCTATTTATATTGTTTAAACGTTCTAACATGCGATTTCTGCGCAAATGGGCCTTTACTCTTGCAAGTAGTTCGACTGAATCAAAGGGTTTACTCATATAGTCGTCGCCACCTGCTATTAGGCCTATAGATTTATCATTTGGTGTAGATCTGCTGCTAAGAAAGATGATAGGAGTGGATAGTTTTTTGCGTAATTCTTGGCATACTTCTATTCCATCCAAACCAGGAAGCATCATATCTAGAATAATTAAATCAGGATTAACAGAAAAGGCATATGCTAGTGCTTGGTTGCCATCTATAGCGGAAATTACAATATATCCTTCTTTTTGTAAGTACAGGGTAATGATTTCTCTTATATCATTATCATCATCAACAACTAATATAGTTTCTCCTGCCAAGGGTTACTCCTCCTTAAATTTCACCGGACAGCAAATCCGGGGTTGTTTCATTTTTATTATAGATAGGTAGTGTAAAGAAAAAACGACTGCCTCGGCCAATCTCACTTTCAACCCATATTTCACCACTGTGATATTCTACAATTTCTTTAACAATAGCAAGGCCTAAACCGCTGCTGTTATTATCTGTCTGATTTGTCCTTGAAACCATATAGAAGCGATCGAAAATACAGGGTAAATCTTCTGAAGAGATACCAATTCCTGTATCGGAGACTTTGACAAGAAGGTTTTTGTAATCTTCTGTAAAGTCAAAGCTCAATTCAATATGATCTCCAGCAGATGTATATTTAAGGGCATTACTCAATAGGTTTGCAAAAATACGTTCTAGTTTTTCCATATCAACCATTACAAATAAGTATTCTAATTTAAAAGCATTATCCTGCCGATCAGGAGGAGTCTCAATCTTAAAGAGTACATTTGAATTCATCATATCAAAGCTAGACTTTTCTGAAAAGGTTTCAATAAATACTCTTACTGGAGTTTGAGTAAATTGGAGCTTTAATTGTCGGGATTGTAGTTGAGATAAATCCACTAATTCTTGTACCATATGGTTTAGATGATTGACTTTGTCGTTAACTCTTGTTAGATATTTCTCTTGCTGCGATGGTTCTTTTACGATTCCATCTAATATAACATTTACATAACCTTTAATAGCAGATAAAGGTGTACGTAGATCGTGGGATATATTCTGCATTAAGTCCTTGAGAGATTTTTCTGATCTGGAAACAGCTTGATATGCCTCTTTTAGCTCTTCTTTTGAAGTTTCTAAAGCGAGTGTTCTCTCGGTTACTTTTTCTTCTAAATTTGCATTTAGCTGTTGAAGCTGTTTTGTTAATAATTCTACATTAGAAAAGCTTTTTGAAAAATTCTTAGCTAAAACCAAGGATTGGGTAAATACAAATATCAACAATCCCCAGGAAGATAGATTTCCTCTTGTAATAAAGTTTCTCAGAAAATGGTTGTCAGAATCTGCTACTATAACACTTAAGAATATTATATCGTTGAGTGTAAAAAGGATAAGGATTGTGACACCAATTCCAATAAAACAAGAGCCCTCTCTTTTTTTATAGCATGTAAGGATGACAATATAGAAGACGTATACAAATACAACAAATGAAAACACCTGATAAAGAGGATTAAACCAACTAAATATTTTAACAGGTGCTAATAAAACTAAAAAGGCAAAGCTTGAGGCAATGACTTGAATAAAAGCATTCGCTTTCCTTGAAATGTCATCAGGGAAAGTAGCTTTGAGAAATAAAACAACTAAAGGAACACCCAAATAGTAGGCGAGGGTTTGTATTTTATGGGCTATTTCCCAGTTGAAATCAGGAAACAGATGAATGAAAAAGATTTCACCAACTAATAAAGTTCTTGCACTAATCAATAACGAATATATGCCAAAGTAAAGGGTGGATTTATCTTTTGTCCTAAATATAAAAAGTGCAATGTGATAAAATCCAATAATAAATAAACTGCCGAACAGGAAAAGTTCAAGTGCTAGGTTTCTAATATGTATTTCACTAATTTCTGATGAAGAACCTATTTGAAGACTTTCCAAGATTCCGCCGCTGCGATGTCTGAAATTTGCTACTTGAATGACAAGCTCAATAGTATCGGTTTCCGGTTTGAAGTATTTTACTTGAGGAAGATACTGAGGAATCATTTGCTTATTATCTGTGCCTACTTCGCCAGCTGAAGCGATTAATTCACCATTTGCCCAGAGATTATAGGAAGTAAAAATTCTAGGGATTCTAATGCCCAATATCTGATTACTGGAATGATGAATTAATAGTCGATAGGTAGCATAACCGGTACCGGAGAGGTCCTCTTCATTAATTATATATTTATTCCAGGCTCTAGGCAGTATGATAAGTTGCTTTTTTTTTGTTATGTCCACTTCCTCGAAGTCTGGTGGAGTTAAAAGCTCGTGCCAATAGAATTCCCACTGACCATTTAAGGCAATGACGCTATTCTGTTCCCAATTCCACCCAGTTAAGTCTATTACACCATCAATTGCTTTGGTTTTGTCTTTGTATTCAACAGGGCTAGAAGCGTAAGTTGGTAGCAGTACAGAGAGACATATAGAGAGTACAATAAATATTTTAATCAGGTTTTTACGCATATTCAACCCCCCATACAAGATTCTTAACTTAAAGAAAATTTTAGAATTTCTTTAGGTTTCGTTAATACATCCGGTTGTCGACTTATGATAGGATTATATATAACAAGTACATAATTGGGAAAATTTTGTTTTATGTAATATATTATAGCAGAATTTTGACCAATTTGCGATGCTTTAAGAAGATATATTAAGTTCAGGAACAATAAATTATTTTCAAGTATTTACAACTATTTATATTAAATAGTTGTAAAAGAGGAGGCAAAGGTGGAAATTTCAATACGGCAATCTAATAGGTATAATCAATCAATGCAAGCCCAACAACAGCCTGAGAAGAAAGAA
>JBFWMP010000193.1:0-4313 GCA_050251575.1 Clostridia bacterium | reverse complement strand
CTGCTTTTGATAGAGTAATGGTTCTTGCTGATAGTGCTCATGCAATTGGTGCAACCTATAAAGGAAAAAAGGCTGGCGAAGTCGCAGACTTCACAGCCTTTTCTTTAGTCGTTTTGAAGAATAGGACGAGTGATGAATATACGGGGATAAGCGAAAAGGGCTCGAAAGTTGCATAGATATGCAGGAATCGAGGGGTTTTTGGGTATTGGGTAGGAATAGTTGAACTAGTACAGAAGTTGGATTGGAAGAGGTTAGCCACACCGGAATTTGGGCGTAGAGCTCAAATAGGTGGTAGGGAACTTATGAACATAGGGTGGGAGTGATGTGTTCCTGAGAGGGAGCCTATGTCCTCCATAAACGCTATCCTGACTCATCCAACAGCACAGGGTTATAGGTATAAAGGGGAATTGCTTTGAGCGAAATAAGGAAGATTCCATTTTCTCCTCCTGATATTACACAAGAAGAGATAGATGAAGTAGTTGACACCTTACGATCAGGTTGGATAACCACCGGACCGAAGACAAAACTGTTTGAGAAGCAGTTAGCTAATTATTGTCACACCAGTACCGTCTGTTGTCTTAGTTCAGCTACTGCTGCTCTTGAGCTTTGCCTCATTCTTCTTGGAATAGGTCCTGGTGATGAGGTTATTACAAGCGCCTACACATATACGGCATCATGTAGTCCCATCATCCATGTGGGAGCAACCCCTGTACTAGTTGATGTGGCACCTGATTCTTTCCATATAGATTATGAAAAAGTTGGTAGAGCAATTACCTCTAAGACGAAAGCAATAATCCCCGTTGATATTGGCGGAGTGATGTGTGATTATGACGCTCTTTACCAAGTACTTGAAGCACATAAAGCACTCTATTCTCCAAACAATGAAATACAATCTCTATATAGTAGAGTCATAGTCATCTCAGATGCTGCGCATTCTATTGGCGCTACCTATAAAGGGAGCATGTCTGGACAGCTTGGAGATTTTTCTGCCTTCTCTTTTCACGCTGTAAAAAATTTAACTACGGCTGAAGGTGGCGCACTCACCTGGAGAGATCGTGAAGGATTGGACAATATTAAATTATATCATGAGGTTCAATTGCTCTCACTTCATGGCCAAAGCAAGGATGCCTTAGCCAAGACCAAGTTCGGAGCTTGGGAGTATGATATTGTTGGTCCTTATTACAAGTGCAATATGACTGACATTATGGCTGCTCTTGGATTAGTGCAGCTTAAAAGGTATCCAGAGATTCTGAAGAGAAGAAGACGGATTATAGAGATGTATGACGAAGGTCTGAAAGATTTGCCTGTTACTTCTCTGGTTCACTATACAGATTCCTATGAATCAAGCGGCCATCTCTACTTGATGAAAATCAAGGGCTATACAGAGCAACAAAGAAATGAATTCATCAAGAAGATGGCAGAAGCAGGAATCGCTACCAATGTTCACTATAAGCCGCTTCCAATGCATACTGCTTATAAGAAGTTTGGGTTCAAGATAGAAGATTTCCCAAACACCTACAAGCAATTTCAGAATGAAGTGACCTTGCCGTTGCATACGTGCTTGTCTGATGAGGATATTGGCTACCTATTACAGACTATTCGATCTTTGCTTTCCAGGTAATGCTGCATGCTAGTTAAGAAATGGGAGAAGCTTCCGACAGACATGCAGAACGATGCGGTAAAACCGTATTACGAATTACTCAGGAAGAAAGTTGGTTCCTTACTAATAAAAAGACTCTTCGACATAGTCATGTCGATTTTGTTGCTAATTATTCTTACTCCCGTCTTCCTGATTGTTTCCATATGTATAAAAGCTGATTCCAAAGGGCCTGTGTTCTATCGACAGGAACGTGTTACCCAGTATGGAAAGTTATTCAAGATTTTCAAATTTCGTACTATGGTACAGAATGCAGACAAGCAGGGTTCTTTAGTCACCATAAATAACGACTGCAGGGTAACCAAAATAGGCAAAAGCCTGCGTAAGTATAGACTGGATGAATTTCCACAGTTGTTGAACATTCTAACGGGTGATATGACATTTGTCGGGACCAGACCTGAAGTACCAAAGTACGTAGCCTATTACACTGATGAAATGAAGGCGACATTGCTGCTTCCTGCAGGCGTAACCTCAAAAGCGAGTATTGAATACAAGGATGAAGAGAAGATCCTGAAAGAAGCAGAGGATACTGATCAGGTGTACGTGGAGAGGATATTGGTGGAGAAGATGAGAATTAATGAAGAGTCACTCAAAGCATTTTCATTCTTTTCTGATATGGCCTTGTTGATTAGAACCTGTTTGGCGGTAGCGTAAATGGAAATTCAGAAAGCAACTGATTTTCATGGTGTTGAACAAATTGTAGTAATTCATCTCTCTTCCTTTCCAGGTTTCTTCCTGACTTTTCTTGGAAAGGGTTTTCTTAAGTACCTATATAAAGGTTTTATATTGCATCCCGGTTCTGGGGTAATTGTAGCGAAAGAAGATTCTCATATAATTGGTTTTCTTGCTTATTCAACAGAACTTTCAAAGTTCTATTCATTTATCCTTAAAAGATACTTTTTCCCTTTTGCTTGGTATGGTTTTCTTGGTGCTATTAGAAGTCCTAAGAGTATTCTACGAATCATCAGGGCATTAACGTATCCAGGTGCAACAAAAACTGATGAGAAGTACATAGAAATTAGCTCGATTGCTGTTGATCCTACTGTGCAAACAAAGGGAATTGGCTCCAATCTAATTAATTATTTATGTCAGACGTTCACAGATTCAGAATTTCAAGTAATTCGGCTTGAAACCGATGCAGAGAATAATGATGCAGCAAATGCTTTCTATCAGAAGAATGGGTTTAGGATAGAGAACGTTTCTCAGAGTCCTGAAGGAAGGAAGATGAATCATTATATAATCTCTTTAGGAAAGAACTGATGGCAAAGATTCTTTTTCTACTTAATGAGAGTCCGCCAAATAGAGAGAAGTATTATTGTAAAGACCCTATCAAAGTCTCAAATTTTGTATATCCCAATTCAATGGTTCTCAAAGATATGGGAATTGAGCAATACATGGGAATTAGCCGAAAGTATGCTACTTCCATTGAATGTGTAAATGCACCAATTAAATTTTTAGACATTCCAATATACAGAAATATTTTTGATTTTAAAAATATTATAAAAGCATATAAAAGAATAAATAGGGCAATTGAAGAATTAGGCATTGAATACATACACTGTAATACACCCATAGGCGGATTCTTAGGAAGAGTCTGTGGTAAGCGCTGTAAAGTTAAAAAAGTAATCTATACGGCACATGGGTTTCATTTTTATAAAGGTGCTCCTTTTCTAAATTGGTTAGTTTTCTATCCCATAGAGAGGTTTTTAGCGCGATGGACTGATATAATTTTAACAATTAATGAAGAAGACTATAATAGAGCCTGTAGTTTTAAATTGAGAAATCAAGGCAATGTGTTTAAAATTCCAGGCGTGGGAATTGATGTTAAAAAGATCAATTTAATTGAAGGAAAAAGAGAAGTATTTCGGAGAGAACTGAAGATTAGTGAGAAAAGTCTTATTGTACTATCGGTCGGGGAGCTGAACAGAAATAAGAATAATATTGTGATAATTAAGGCTTTAGCAAAACTTAAAAACCCAAATATTCATTATGTATTGTGTGGAATTGGGCCTAAAAAGAATTATTTACAAACAAAGGCAAGAAAATATGGAATAGAGCACAATACTCACTTTCTTGGCTTTCGAAAAGATATTGTAGAAATTATTAAATCATCAGATATTTTTGTTTTACCCTCCTTACGTGAAGGACTTCCCAGGTCTCTTATGGAAGCAATGGCTTGTGGATTGCCTTGTGTTGTGTCAAACATACGTGGAAATGTTGATTTGATTGAGCATAATTATAATGGCTACCTGTGTGACCCTAAGAAAGCAGATGATTATGCTAATGCTATTAGCATGTTGGTAAAAGATGCAAATCAGCGAGATGCGATGGGTATCGAAAATAGCAAAAGAATTTTAAGATATGATGTTTCATCTGTTGTGAAAGAGCTGAGTGAGATATATAAGTGTTTGCAATAGAGATGAAATCGTGAAAACTCTATCATTTGATTAGTAAGGTCTATGTACATTGAATCAAAAGACAAAAATACAATCAGTTGGAGTGCTGAGATTGATCTTCTCGGTGATTTAGAAAAGATTGCTGAAGCAAGGCTTAATGAATTAGGGATTACAAGAGATATCAATAAAGTTGTATCTGTACAATTTGTAAGTTACTGTTTCCGAAAAGTTACCTCTGATCCCAAGATTATTTTACAGTC
>JBFWMP010000192.1:0-4380 GCA_050251575.1 Clostridia bacterium | reverse complement strand
AAAAATCAAATACCTTATTTATGCAATATTGGCGAAAGCTTTTTATAAATAAGCAATGTTACTATTGAAATAACAATACTTTTAAATAGATTAAACGGGATAAATGCGAATACGATAAGCGACTGCAAGTCAACAACAGCCGAATTAGCCTTAGCACCCATTCCAACAATCGCTTCCATTGGCAATCCTAATACCATTTGATAAAGTGGCAATAATGCAAAATAATTTAATAATGCTGCAAAGGTGGTCATACTAATTGTACCTGCAATCAATCCTATAATTGCGCCATTTCTATTTGTACGTGCCTGATAGATGTATCCAGCAGGAATAATAAAAGAAATACCCACCATAAAATTAGCTGCTTCACCTATAAAAGATGTAGTTGTTGACGGCATATGCACCAAATTTTTTATAAGTTCAATAAGGACTCCGGCCACAGGTCCAAGGGCGAAAGTTCCTATTACTACAGGGATTTCACTAAGGTCCATTTTTAAAAACGCAGGCATCATAGGGATCATAAACTCTGCATACATCACAATCACCGCTATCGCAGATAGCAATGCAACCTTAACTAAATAGCTTGTTCTTGTTTGCTTTATTGCTTGAGTGTTCATCATATTTTTACTCCTCCTAAATATAAAAATACTCAAAAAAATAATTCCCGAAAACATCTTCGGGAATTATGATATGTTAAAATCATGAATTTCAATACATCATTATCATCTTCTTTCATCCAGACTGTACTGTCGGCTTTGGATTCTAACCAAATCTGCCTTACGGCTCGTGGGCTTAAAGCTTTTAGCTTATCACCACCGGTCGGGAGTTTAACCCTGCCCTGAAGATATCTCAGCATACTTTATTGAATTGATAATATTTTATCATATTCGATATAAAAAAGCAATATCAATTTAATTTCATCGATTTAGAATCAATAATCTGCTGTTTTTTCTTTTACTCCAAAGACAGCTAATGCGGAATTTACTCCTCACTGTTCACTCCCCACTCCCCACTTCTAAGTAAGCATTCCATTTCAGTAAATGAATTAATTCGATTAACTGCTTCACGTATTTTAGCAGAGTTCTTTAACCCTTTTATATACCATGCTACATGCTTTCTAGCTTCTCGCATACCAATATGCTCACCCTTATATTTAACCAACAGTTGTACATTTTCAATAGCCTTTTCAACTTTTTCCTCAGGTGTAGGTTCGGATAAAAGTTCTCCTGTATCTAAATAGTGAATGATTCTCCTGAAAATCCACGGATTTCCCTGAGCTCCTCTTCCAATCATAACCCCATCACAGCCTGTATGCATCAACATTCTTTTTGCATCTTCAGGACCTGAAATATCACCATTGCCAATTACGGGTATGTTAACACTTTCTTTTACCCTTTTAATAATGTCCCAATCTGCTTTTCCACTATAAAACTGCTCCCTCGTACGTCCATGCACAGTCACTGCTTTAGCACCGTTTTCTTCAGCTATGACAGCAATCTCTACTGCATTGACGGTCTCTTCGTCCCATCCTTTACGTATTTTTACAGTCACAGGAAGGGAAACAACATTCGATACTGCTTTTATAATCTGCCCGACCAATTGAGGATTTTTCATTAATGCACAGCCTTCTCCATTTTTAGTAATTTTAGGAGTAGGGCACCCCATATTGATATCAATAATTGTTGCTCCTGTCGCGGCTGCATCGTTTGCAATACGTGCCATAATCTCTGGATCAGAACCGAATATTTGTACTGCAACCGGTTTCTCTCTATCATCTATTTGAAGCAACACTTCAGTTTTTTTATCTTGATAATATAACCCTTTTGCACTCACCATTTCAGTATATACCAGTCCGCAGCCTTGTTCTTTACATAGTAAGCGAAAGGGCAGATCAGTTATGCCCGCCATAGGAGCAAGGAACACATTATTTTGAAGTTTTATATCTCCTATTTGCATACTTTCCTCCTTCAAAACATAATGATAGTATTTTAGCATAACTGCGTTATTTTGAAAACTCAAAATAAAATAAGTGCCCCTTACTCGATACTTTTTAACATGTTTACCATCTCAATAGCAGTTACAGCAGCGTCCCACCCCTTGTTGCCCGCCTTTGTTCCAGCCCTTTCTATCGCTTGTTCTATAGTATCGGTAGTAAGAACTCCAAATATAACAGGAAGTCCGGAGTCCAGCGAAACTTTTGCAATACCTTTGCTTACTTCGCTGGCGACATAATCAAAATGAGGAGTAGAGCCTCTTATAACTGCCCCTAAACATATCACTGCATCATACTTCTGGGTTGATGCCATCTTTTTTGCGGCAAGTGGAATTTCGAAAGCTCCTGGAACCCAACTCGCTTCAATATCACTTTCCTGTGCACCATGTCTAACCAATGCATCCAATGCACCGGACAGCAGCTTACCACTAATGAACTCATTAAATCTCCCTACAATAATACCAAACTTCAAGCCTTGTGCAATTAAATTTCCTTCATACATTTTTATCATGTTAACATCCCTTTCTTTATGATCTAAATAATATTTATATTACTCTAAATTTTCACTTAACCTGCTGTGCCAGCTGAGTTATACGTAAAGAATCCAGTGGAAAGGTTTAGAGCCTGTTAATGCAGCAAAGGAGAAGCCGCATCAACTTAACTACCTTGCATGCTGATGGAATATGGTATCCAGCATATGTCCCATCTTTTCATGCTTTGTCCTCAAATAGTATTCATTCTGCTCATTATAAGGTATTTCAATGGGTACTCTTTCTACAATCTCCAAATCATATCCTTCTAAACCAATCAGCTTTTTTGGATTGTTAGTCATAAGCTTCATCTTCCTTACGCCTAGGTCCACCAGAATCTGAGCCCCCGTACCATAATCCCGCAAGTCAGCAGGGAACCCAAGCATCAGGTTAGCTTCAACAGTGTCTTTCCCTTGATCCTGCAGCTCATATGCTCTGATTTTATTTACAAGACCGATGCCTCTGCCTTCTTGCCGCATATACAATAGTACACCTTTACCCGCATCATTTATTTTCTTCAATGCAGCTCCTAACTGATTTCCACAATCACAGCGCATTGACGCAAAGGCATCTCCGGTAAGACATTCAGAATGTACTCTTACCAGAACAGTCTCATCAGCGTGGATATCACCTTTTACTAATGCGACATGATGTTCTCCATTAATTGAGTTCTCATACGCATAAATCATAAAATCTCCGTATACAGTAGGCATCTTTGCTACTGCCGCTCTTTTTACCGTCTTTTCTTTTGTTCTTCTGTAACGAACCAATTCAGCAATGGTAATAATTTTTAAATTATGCTGTCTGGAGTATTCCATTAATTGCGGTACTCTTGCCATAGTACCATCTTCATGCATAATCTCACAAATCACTCCTGCCGGATAAAGGCCTGCCATTCTAGGTAAATCTACCGCTGCTTCTGTATGCCCTGTCCTACTCAGCACTCCACCTTCCTTTGCTACAAGAGGAAAGATGTGCCCTGGACGCAGTAAATCTTCAGACTTTGTATCGGCATTTATAAGAGCTTTAACAGTATCTGACCTCTCAAAAGCAGATATTCCTGTAGAGGTCCCTTTCACATCTACTGAAACTGTAAAAGCAGTCTCTCTGGCATCAGTACTTCTCATCACCATGGCATTCAATCCCAGTTCTCGACCCCTTTGTTGTGTAATAGGTGCACAAATAAGACCGCGACCGTATTTCGCCATAAAATTTATAGCCTCGGGAGTCACCTTCTCTGCCGCCATCAGCAAGTCTCCTTCATTCTCCCTGTCTTCATCATCAACCACTATGATTATCTTACCTTGGCAGATATCCTCAAGTGCTTCTTCAATGGTATTAAAGTTCATAAATTCTCACTCCTTCTATTTCTATAACTCATGTTATTAAAAATAAGTTCTACTTTAATATGATGTTGAAATTATCTTTCTTCTTAAGACAAAGTATATAAATGATGCGACGCAATGTGCCGCAATTTTGCGTTGGTTGTATCGGTTGTCATCGGTTGCATTGGTTGTCATCCTGAGCGTATGCGAAGGATCTTATGTTTTAAAACTCAAGATTCTTCACTACGTTCAGAATGACAGGTACCCTTCACACACCATAGATTGTGGTGTTGTAGGGACGTATGGCAATACGTCCGCTGTTGTCTATTTCCGGTCGTATATCCATACGACCCTACATATGGTATATGTGTCATCCTGAACGTAGTGAAGGATCTTATACATAAAACTCAAGATTCTTCACTGCGTTCAGAATTCCCACGCGTTATCCGCGCCACGATAAACGAATATTAATTGCATGACTCCTAGTATTTGGCTATACTATAATTATGGCACGAGTTCGAATGTCATTGTCACT
>JBFWMP010000191.1:0-4404 GCA_050251575.1 Clostridia bacterium | reverse complement strand
CAAAATGAGCTTGAGTCTCTCAAAAGCCGAGCAAGAGACCATACTCTTCAAGGTATTCCTATAACAGCAGTAGAAATTTCTGCTCCAATTCCCAATCCTCGTCATGACATTCTATGCATCGGTCAAAACTACACTGAACATGCGATAGAATCTGCAAAATTCAGAGGGATTGAGTATCAAAAGCCTACATATCCGGTATATTTTTCCAAAAGAGTCAATAAAGCTGTTGCACATAACGGATTCATCTCGAGTCACGCTGATATCACTTCCAAATTGGACTATGAAGCAGAACTGGCAGTTATTATCGGCAAAGAGTGTTCTCATGTAGCTCCTGAAGACGTCTACGATTATATTTTTGGATATACCATCATAAACGATATTTCCGCAAGAGATATTCAAGTTAATCATAAGCAATTCACATTTGGAAAAGGACTTGATGATGCAACTCCCATGGGTCCATATATTGTGACCATTGATGAATTTGATGCCCCACCTTTACTTTCTGTAAAATCCAAAGTTAACGGGGAGCTGCGGCAGAATAGTTCTACAAATGATTTTATCTTTGACATCCCTTTTATGATTAGTCAGCTATCTGCCGGTATTACATTATACCCCGGAGATATCTTCATTACAGGAACACCTTCAGGGGTTGGCTTGGGATTCAATCCTCCGAAATGGCTCAAATCCGGTGATATTGTTGAATGTCAGATTGAAAAAATTGGTATCTTAAGAAATACAGTAAAGTAGATATATTTTTGATAGCATGCTGCTTCATTAAGACTTTTTGTTGGTCTTTTGGCGTAAAAAGATTAAAATTGTGAAAAGCTCCCGCTGTACTATTTTACAATACAGCGGGAGTTTTTTAAATTCAGATAATCTTAAGCCTGATATTCAATGTTCTTCATATAGTCAACATCCTTAATACGACAAACTGTCCTTCTCCTGCTATATGTGTTATGCTATTTGTTCATGAGCCTATGCAGAATACATTATTTAGAAAGATTTGCACAAGTTTGTTTAATATTTGTAAATCCGGCAGTTAAAACATCAATATCGGTTTGCATCATAACAAGAGATAAATCGTCATTAAACTTCTCAAGAAGCTTAGCTCCGGCGTGCATTCCGAATGCCTTTTGATTTTTTTTACA
This sequence comes from Clostridia bacterium, assembly GCA_050251575.1. GTDB lineage: Bacteria > Bacillota > Clostridia > SK-Y3 > SK-Y3 > X23. Next base: position 3,256 of record JBFWMP010000191.1, on the reverse strand, counting down.
TGCCGCTGCGACGTGGGCAATTGCATCTAATTCAATAGGATTAAAGAAGTCACCGGGAATGCCGAGGGAAATAGAAAGGTCATTCGGTCCGATTAAAAGAGCGTCTATTCCCGGTGTTGCTGCAATGGCTTCCGCATTATCTACCGATAACTTAGTTTCGATTTGTGCTATCGTGATAATGGTGTTATTAGCTTTTTCCATAACCTCAAAATGCTTCCTAGTCATATCGTAATCAACATGTGCGATTCCGCCCGAAAAGCCTCTTCTACCTATAGGTTGATATTTTGAATATTTAACAAGTTCACTTGCCATTTCAGATGTTTCGGTCATAGGATTCATTACACCACGCGCACCTTGGTCAAGTGCTCTTGATATATAGTCTTTAGAAAGATTAGGAACACGAAGAAAACTTTCAAGTCCTAATGCATTACCCGTAATGAATAAATCATGTAAGGTCTCCATATTATAATCCGAATGTTCGCAATCATACATTACAAAATCCAATCCGCTATTTTTGGCTATATAGCATAGAGCCGGGTTTCTAATAACCCGTATCATCGTTCCAAAAATTTTCTGCCCTGAAAGTAGCTTTTCTTTTAATACCGTCATTTAATCTTCCTCCACTATATAAATTTCTTTTTATTTTAGTTGATTTACATATCGCAGCATATCATGCGAAATTTTTGCAACAGTCTTGCTGTCGGGTTTCTGCTTTATTTCCAAGGAAATAAAGTTATCGTAATGAATGGTATTCAGCGTTGCTAAAACATCCGCAAAATTAATACGTCCTGCTCCCGGTACCAGTCTCTTGCTATCAGAAGCATGAATAAAACCGATTTTGTCTTTTGCCTTTAAAAATCCCGCAGCTATAGAATGTTCAGTAAATTCCATATGATAGGTATCCAGCAGCAAACCTAAATTGTCACATTTAATTTGTGCAATCCAATTTAACGATTCCTCAACCGAATTCAAATTGTTAACATTATCATTATTTTGTGGTTCAAGCAAAACCTGCACATGATGTTTTTGCGCATGCGCACATATTTCTGTAAAAATTTCACTTAATGCTGCTAATGTACAACTGCCATTTGCTTGCACATTTCCTCTGAACTTGCCGATACAAACAGGGGCATTAAAGTTTGATGCAAATTCTACCAAGCTTTTTGTTCTTGTTAGTGCCTCTTCCATGACTTTTGAATCACTGTTTAAAAGAGTAAGCTTATCTTGTGCTTGCATAGGACTTGTTCCTACTGCTGCCACTTGCAAATTATGTCTTTCTATTACTTTTGTTATTTCTACAATAGAAAGCTCTCTTGGATTGCGTACCAGCAATTCGATACCGTCATAGCCAAGTTCTTTGATAATTTTCACATCTTCTTTAAAGTCACCACAAAATGCCAATAACGGCACATTGCTATCAGGTGTAGGGACCGAATAAGCTAATTTCATAAGATTTATTCACCTCTCATCTTGATAATTTTACGGCTGATCTCTTTTGCCAGTTCCATTGTAGAAGCAGTACCGCCTAAATCAGGAGTCAGAACCTTTTTTTCTGCCAAAACGGCAATAGTGCATTCTTCTATATATGCAGCTTCTTTCATAAAACCTTTATGTCTCAGCATTAACGCTCCTGACAATATAAGTGCTACGGGGTTAGCAATGCCTTTGCCTGCAATATCAGGAGCTGCCCCGTGAGATGCTTCAAACACAGCAACATCTTTACCGATGTTTGCTCCCGGTGCAAGTCCCAAGCTTCCGGCTAACCCGGCTGATAAATCCGAAAGAATATCTCCATACTGGTTAGAAGTTACGATTACATCAAACATCTCCGGATTCTTGACAAGATAATACGCCGCTGCATCAACCATATAATCATCTGATGCTATATCTTTATTTCTTTCCGCAACTTCTTTAAAACAAGATAGGAATAATCCGTCACTTATACTGATTGCATTTGCCTTATGAATACACGATACCTTTTTGCGTCCATTTTCTCTTGCAAATTTAAAAGCATATTCTGCTACTCTGATTACCGCTTCACGGGTCGTTAGCTTTATGCATTCTGCTGCATAATTCCCTATCATATGCTCAATTCCACTGTATACATCTTCCGTAATTTCGCGCAAAATTACAACGTCCATCTTCTCATGGTGTCCAGAAATATTAGGTATCCCTTTAATAGGCCTTGGACATACAAATAGTTCTAATTCCCGTCTGATAGCGTTATTCAATGACGGATAAATATGCTCAGAACCATCCTCATGAATGCACATCATTCGTCCCTTCATTTTGTGTACAATCAACGGCGATTTTATTGCTACACCTATCTCACGCAAAGCCATTACCGACTCCTGCGGTAATGGATGTCCATACTGTTGTACTCCTTCATCACCTATTGCGATAGGCATCCATTCAAATGTAATACCGGTTGACTCCAATACATATTGAGTTGCTTCCATAATTTCGGGACCTATTCCACTTCCTTTTATAATTCCTACTTTCATTTTCATTCCTCCTAAGCTATTTTTATTTATAACGAGCATATTAAAAGAATTCTTTTACATGCTCAATATCAGGGCCCATAGAACAATGTGCCTGCGGTTCGCAAACAATATCTATTATATATGGTTTCTTAGCTTTCTTTGCTCTTTCGAAAGCACCGGCAATATCTTCAGGTTTGAATACTCTTTCAGCTTCACAGTTAAAGCCCTGCGCAACCTTTACATAGTCAATATCGCCTTGATTCTCCGGCATTGCAACTGCATATTCATATCCATAAGCAAATACTTGATTCTGTCTGATAAGACCCAAGTAAGCGTTATTGACAATACAGACGATAAGAGGGATATTGTTGGTTGCCGCTGTAGCGATTTCCTGTACATGGAAGGTAAATCCAAAATCCCCCATGACACAGACTGCCTTGTTCTTACAACCATCTGCTACCATTGCACCAATTGCACCCGGGATATCCCAGCCCAAGGTACCGCTGCCGCCCGATGGCAGATATCTTCTGGGCTTATTTGCATTCTGCAGCTGACCGGACCAAATCTGTGTGATGCCGCAGCCTGTTGTAAATATGGTATCGTCATCAAAAGCCTTGTTCATCTCTTCAAACACCCTATGCGGATGAATGGGCACACAATCGTGATCTACCTTTCTCTTTAAAGATCTCTGAAGTTTTGGAATTTCAGCAACACGGGCTGCACCCTTTTGCTGGCCCAGCTTTTCCGCTGCTGCTAACAACTGATTAACAGCA
>JBFWMP010000190.1:0-4464 GCA_050251575.1 Clostridia bacterium | reverse complement strand
CCTGCACCTAGAAACATGGTAAACATGGCTATCTTAGGGTTGCCGTCAGCACGTATAAAATGGTTCATACCCATGCTTAGAACCTGAAAAACTGCTCCAAAAAAAATCACCCTCATGTATTCCATGGAGTAAGGCAGCACTGCTTCGCTGGCGCCGAACAAGGATAGTAAAGGTCTTAAAAAAATCTGGCCTAAAACCATGAATACAATTCCTGCAATAATTAATAGTACAAAGGCATTACCTAGAGCATTCTCAGCTTCTTCGTACTTTTGTTGACCCAATTTTATGGAGAATAGGGTTGCTCCGCCTACCCCAAATAAGATTCCCAATGACAAGAGTATGATCATGATCGGAAATCCAATAGTAATTCCTGCTAATCCATAGGAACCTAAATCACTGCTATTTCCGATAAAGATTCTATCAACAACATTATATAAGGCGTTCACCATCATGCCTACAATGGCAGGCACCGAAAATTTCAACAATAATTTGGATACTTTTTCTTCACCTAATGGGTTTACATATTCCATATCATAGTTCCTCCAATTGCTTCTTCAAATTCGTATGTTCTACTCTATCTACCATTTTCTCTAGTACAGATAATACTATGCGTGTATTTTCCTCATCCAGGTCCTCGGTCAGAAATTCACTCCACTGCCATACCCTTTTCCTTACTTCATCCTTATATTGTTTTGCCTTATCTGAGACATAGATTCTATTAAATCGTTTATCCAAGATATCCTTATCTTTTAATACATAACCTTTACGTTCCAATGATTTTATTGCCCGGGCTGTTGCCGATTTGTCTATATACAAATAAGATGACATTTCGTCTTGAGTTGCTCCATCATTCCTATACAGATAAAGAAGAAAAGCATATTCAGCTGAAGTAATGTCAAATTCTTTTAAAGCATAATTTATATACACCTGAGATTGTCGATGCAGAATGGACATCAATCGTCCTATATTTTTTTTCAATAGATTTTCCTCCTTAGTTGACATATCAACTATTATAAAACCATATAGTTGATATGTCAACTAAAAAAGAGACTGACTATAAATTAAGGTGCCAGAGAGGCACTGAAAAAGTATGATTAAGCAAAAGAAACTCGAGATGTCATCCTGAACGCAAGTGAAGGATCTTAGCACTTAAGCAACTTTTAAGATTCTTCATTTCACTTCGTTTCATTCAGAATGACACAAGACGGGCTTTTTCAGTGGTTTCCCAGGCACCTTAACTTTAACTTATTTATGATTATGTTTCAGTTTGCAAATACCTTGAGTCATAGTTCCCATAGGACAATAAACACACCAGGAACGTGGTTTGTATAGGAGCATGGTGGCTAAACCCAATAACGTTGAGGTTAGCATTATGCTGTAAAAGCCAAAGGCAAATTGTGCTATCCATGGACTTACAAAGCTGGTGTTTACCCAATGCCATGGCAGTCTCCAAGTCCAAAATAGAGTTACAACTTCTTTTAAGCTATTAGCGCCGGCAAATACTAAATAAGTGCTGAATATCATATTCCCGAACATTATCATGAAAAATGATAGAAACCCATATCTAAACCATTTTGTTTTTAAGAAGCTCGGCATAGGTTTATTTCTCGAAAGCTTGTATTTGGTTCCAAGCAGATAAAATAATTGACCACGGCCGCAATACTTGTTGCAATACGTCTTACCTCCGCCGACTAAGGAAATAACTAATGGTACGGCAAAACATATTATACCCAACCAAGCAAAGAGGATATTGAATATTCCCAGAAGCATATAGGCTGCTGATGCAATATATAAATATTCATACCAGAATTTTTTTTTGTTTGAATTCATATTATTCCACCTCTTTCTTTTTAGCCATTTCTATTACAGAAGCAGGACATTCTTTTGCACATTTTGCACATCCGGTACATTTATCTTTATCAATCACTGCAAATACCCCGGCATTAATTTTTATTGCGCCTATCGGGCACACATTCATACAAGTACCGCAAGCAACACAGCTATTCTTTAATACCTTAGCACTTCTTTTTACTACATTCTTTTTAACATGTGAATTCATAAATACCTCCAATAAAATAAACTAAATACCCCGTATAGGTATTATATTCGGCAAATACACTTTTGTATACATACGGCGTAGAGGGATAATCGGATTTATAATCAATTAGATTCCGTTATCTTCATAAAACGAATCATTACAGTTTTTTAAAGCCCAATATGTGATAGCATTAAAAACAGATTAATTGACAAGTAATTTTAAATATATTATTCTAGGAAAGAATAATAAAAAGTAATTTGTTTTCTAGGGTTCCGCAGTAATCTGGACTGGTCCGAGAGAAAACCCACGTTCATTGTGGACACGGAGGGAGAAAAGCCCGGGAGATATCTTTATTAAGATAATTTCCAGGGCTTTTTTGTTGTCAAAGGTTATAATAAGAAGAGATACAGAGAAGGAGTAAAATGTTGAAAAAAAACTATAATTTATTAGATGAGAATATTTTTGTGATTTTTAAGAAATTTGTTATTACTAGTACATCCGGAATGATTATGATATCTTTATATATTTTATTCGATACTATATTTATAGGCCAAGGAATAGGACAAGCGGGTCTTGCAGCACTTAATATCAGTATACCCATATATAATATTTTATTTGGCACAGGGATATTGATTGGATCAGGCAGTGCTACAATCATGGCGATAAGCTTAGGGAATAAAGACATGAAAGGAGCGCAAAGGGCTTATGAGCATTCCGTATGTTTAGGAATTATAACAGGAATTGTTTATACATTTTCCGGATTAATGTTTATAGACCAGATTGCTATATTCTTAGGAGCCAGCACGGAAAATATGCAATTAGTTAAGGAATACCTTGGAATAATAGTATCGTTTAGTTGGTCATTTGTAATGGTCTATAATTTGGCAGCTGTGGTTCGTAATGATAACGGTCCGAAGAGGGCAATGCTTGCTATGGGGATTGGCGGAATTACAAATGTCATATTTGATTATATATTGATATTTCCTCTGGAAATGGGGATGAAGGGAGCGGCTATAGCTACAGTAATGTCTTCCTTGGTTTCCTTGGTGATTTTAGTATGGCATTTCATAGGAAAGCATTCTTCCTTGAAAATAAAATCCATGAAGCTTCAACAGAAACTAGCAGGTAAAATTCTTACTATAGGGATGTCTAGCTTCATTATCGAAGTCTCTTCTGGTATTGTTATATTTTTGTTTAATAAGGAGTTGCTCAAAACGCTGGGAGATATAGGAGTTTCAGCATACAGCATTATTGCAAACGTGGCATTAATGGTGACTGCCATATTCAGTGGAATAGCACAAGGGGTGCAGCCTATAGCAAGTATGAATTTCGGAGCAAGAAAATTAGATAGGGTATACAAAGTAAGAAGGTATGGCATTATTTCTGCAATTGCTCTAGGGGTTATATTTATGCTCATAGGCTTAATATTCCCCAAAGCTATTATTGCTGCATTTACCGGGGAGGGCGGAAAGATTGTAGATATAACAGAAGAAGGAATAAAAGTCTATTTTTTAGCGTTTCCTATTATTGGTGTAAATATTGTTGTGACCGGCTTTTTTCAATCTATCGGGCAGGCACGATATGCTATGGTTTTTTCCCTTTTGAGAGGAATTATATTTGCTGCGGTAGGGTTGAAAATTCTTTCGAATATGTTTGGAACTATCGGAATATGGCTGACTATACCTGTTATTGAAACTTTAACGCTAGTCATTATAACAGGAACATTTTTAATCAATAAGACAAGATGGAATTTTTATAGTTGATAAGCATAGCAAGCTATGATTCATTATAAGATAGGAAATAATAACAAATGAAGTTATTTTTATAATTATTTTTATAATTTACAATAATTCTGTGATAATCATTCCATAATTTTGTGCTATAATATTAAAGGGGAGGTATCTTATAAAATATTATTAACAGTATTGTTTCTCCGAAGGAGAAAAATGTTTAAGTTAAAATTAAAATTAAGGAGTCTTTTTAGTATGAAGGTTATTTAGTGTTAGTCAAATAGCACTGGGGAAAAGGGATATGCCAAAGAATAATTTGAAAAGAGGATATTAAAAATATGTTAGCACAATTAATAAACAAAAGAAGTTACAAGTATATACTAGTAGTTGTTTTGTTGCTGGTAGTCATAAGTATGACTGCTTGTGCAAGTAAAGAAGAGGAAATTGTAGCCAAGGTTAATGATGAAGTAATTACTAAAGACGAATTATACGACCTATTAGTTGAGCAAAATGGTAAACAAGCATTAGATGCATTAATTGCTGAAAGAATTACTAAGCTAGAGGTTGAAAAGCAAAAAATTGAAGTTTCCGAAGAAGATATTAACAAGGAGATTACTAAGCTTAAAGAAAGTTACGGAGGAGAAGATATATTTAATCAGGCAATGGAGCAATATGGTTTGACATTAGATAAAGTGA
>JBFWMP010000189.1:0-4600 GCA_050251575.1 Clostridia bacterium | reverse complement strand
GGTGCTGCAGAAAAGACTGCTGCTTTACTTGGAAAACAAATCGATCTTATCGGAACACAGTATGGTTTGATCAAAGATCATATTACAGCTGGTAAGTTCAAAGTATTAGGTGTTTTATCAGAAGAAAGAAATCCGTTAATGGCAGATGTTCCAACATTTAAGGAACAAGGCGTTGACGCAGCATTTACTAAGTATTTCTTCTATTCATTCCCTAAGGGTACTCCTAAGGAAATCGTAGAGAAGTTTACAACAGCAGTTAACAATGTTGTTAAGAATGATAAGGAATATCAGGACGCTGCTAAGAAGTTCCTTGTAACACCAAGTGACATGACTACTGAAGAGTCAATCAAATATTTAGAAGATATGGAAGCTTTCTATGATACATTTAAAGCTGATATTATGGCTGCTCAGGGTAAGAAGGGACAGTAAACATCTTTAAGAATATAGCTGATAATATTTATTAGATTTTAGACATCATGTTATTTGACCTTGGCGCATCCTGATATATAATCATTAGAGGATGCGCAGGGTTAGTTTCATCAATATATTTAGGTTTCTATTATTTTAATATAGAACAACAACATTTTTAAAAGGTTGTAGGTCATTTTAATTTTAAATTTTAGGGGGAGGAAAGATTTTATGATCAAGAGATATGGAGATATCCTATCTGGTGCTTTTATGTTATTAATCGCGGCAGCAATGTTTATCAGCTCCTTCAGCATCAAGGTATTAACAGTATCTAAAATTGGAGCAGCATTTGTACCGCAGCTGATCGCAGGCGTGTTGGCAATTTTAAGTATTCTTGTTATTATTAACGGGTACAGAAGTCTTCAGCTTGCAAAGGCAAATTCAGAAGAAATGGAAAAGGATGAGCCAATAAGGACTGAAGCAGTTGTTGGAACCATAATAGTACTATTAGCTTATGTAGTACTGCTTGAGAAGATTGGATTTATTATTACAACCGCATTATATCTGTTTGCACAATTTTTTATCCTTGCAGATAAGTCACAAAGAAAGATTCCTTTATTTGCAGGGCTTGCAATTATTATTTCTGTAGGTGTGTACTACCTGTTTGTCAATGTATTTCAATTAATGTTGCCACCAGGAATCTTAGGTTAAGGAGGGGTTAGGATGTTCGAATTATTTGTGGTTGGTTTTGCATCAGTTTTAAATTTAAAGATAATGTTTCTAATTATCCTTGGTGTTGGTGTTGGTATTGTTTTTGGAGCAATTCCTGGAATGACTGCGACCATGGCCGTTGCACTATGTCTGCCGCTTACCTTTGGTATGAGCCCGGTAGAGGGAATGTCATTATTAGTTGCTTTATATATCGGTGGAGTTTCGGGAGGCTTGATTTCTGCAATTTTGTTAAAGATACCAGGAACACCTTCTTCTATTGCAACTTGCTTTGACGGTCATCCGATGGCGGCAAACGGTCAGGCAGGGAAAGCCTTGGGAGCCGGTATTGTATTTTCATTCTTAGGTGGTTTATTCAGTATCGCTGCGTTAATATTTATTGCACCGCCTTTGGCTGAGTTCGCGTTACGATTCGGACCTTTTGAATATTTTTCAATTGCTATTTTTTCATTGACTATGATATCAAGCTTATCAGGAGATTCATTAGCCAAAGGATTGCTTACAGGAATGATTGGAATGGCGATAGCAACAGTAGGTTCAGCACCTATTGATTCTTATCCGAGATTTACCTTGGGTTTTAGTGAGTTGGATGCAGGTTTTGACCTTCTTCCTGCTTTAATTGGTCTTTTTGCGATATCAGAGATATTAAAAACTGCTGAGACTAAGCTGACATTGAAGAAGGATGAGATCAGGGATTATTCAATTCAAGGTTTTGGTTTTACCATGAAAGAATTTGTTGGTCAGACTTGGAACCTTATTAGATCCAGCATAATTGGTACAGGAATAGGAATCCTTCCGGGTATTGGTGGAGGTACTTCTAATATTATTTCCTATCTTGCTGCGAAGAATCAATCTAAATATCCGGAAAAGTTTGGGACAGGGATTTTAGATGGAATAGTAGCATCAGAAACTGCAAACAACGCATCTGTTGGTGGTGCGCTTATTCCATTGTTAACATTAGGTATTCCGGGGGATACGGTTACGGCTATGCTTCTTGGAGGCTTGATGATTCACGGCTTAATGCCGGGACCATTATTATTCCAGACAAGTGGTGAACTTGTATATGGTATTTTTGCTGCATTACTTATCTCAAATGTAGTTATGTTAATCATGGAATTCTTTGGTATGAGAGCATTCGTTAGACTACTCAGTATACCAAAACATCTTTTGTTACCTATAATTATTTCACTTTGCGTAGTTGGCTCTTTTGCATTGAATAACAGAGTGTTTGATGTATGGTCCTTACTGTTCTTTGGATTACTCGGGTATATATTGGATAAATTCAAATATCCTCTGTCACCGATTATTCTTGGATTTATTCTTGGACCAATCGCAGAAACAAATCTGCGTAGAGGCTTAATGATGTCAAGTGGAAGCTTTGTACCATTTTTAACTAAGCCGATTTCTGCGGTATTTTTACTTATCGCAGTATTATCCATCACGTTAACAGTAAGAAACAACTTTAAGAAGGCAAAAGCAGCAAGAACAATTGCATAGTTTTATTAATATTATTAATTATTTTTAGATTTTTTGTATGCATTTCGGTCAAGATACAGTTTGTATCTTGACCTTTTTGTACATATTCTAACTTGTTCGAAGGAGATATGTGATTTTTATGGAAGTATTTACTGTGTTTACCCAAGTGCTTGTATTGTTTATTCTGATGATGATTGGTTACATAGTTCGCAGACTAAATATCGTTGACAGTACGTTTAGCAAGAATCTATCAAATTTTTTATTTGCTATCATCTTACCTGCGATGATTATTAATTCAATGAATTTTCCATTTTCCATCAAGGTATTGATTGATGGAGGGTGGCTGATAATTATCAGCATGGGGGTCATGTTATTTTCGGTGATCATATCTATGATTGCTATCAAGTTTTTTAAGGTGGATATACTTTCTGAAAATGTTTATTATTTTGGTTTAATATTCTCTAATTTCAGTTTTATGGGTTTTCCTGTTATATCGGCAATCTATGGACAAGAGGGAGTTCTATACACATCTATTTTTATTTTAGTTATACGTATTTTATTTAATACTGTCGGAGTAGCAATTATGCAGCGTGGCAGCGGGGGAAAAGATAAGATACAGCTAAAGAATATTCTTAATCCTCCCATTATCGCTGTGTTTATTGGATTAACCATATTTTTATTCAAGATACAGATTCCAAAGCCTATAGCAATGTCTCTCAGCATGTTATCTTCTGCAATGACCCCGCTAGGGATGATTGTAATAGGACTTATCTTAGCAAATCAAAAGTTTACTCAGATGTTCTCTGATGTTAAAGTCTATATTGCTAGTTTCATTAGATTGATTTTTATCCCTGTCTGTTTACTTATTCCCCTTAAGATGCTTGGATTTGATTCATTGATTGTTGGAGTTCCTGTTATTGTTACTGCAATGCCTATGGCTGCAACTGCATCTATATTGGCAGAGAAATATAATGGGAATTCCTATCTAGGTGCCCAGTGTATGTTTGTATCTTCTTTATTGTCTATTATTACCATTCCATTGATAGTATTTTTGGTTATATAAAAAAAGTAATATTTTAGTGCATGATAAATGTTTAACTCCAAATAATAAGCTAGAGTATATTAACTCTGTTATATAAAAGGAGTGAAACAATTTGTCTAAAAAGATGAAAACCATGGATGGGAATGCAGCAGCTGCCTATGCTTCCTATGCTTTTACCGAGGTAGCAGCAATATATCCTATTACACCGTCCTCACCTATGGCAGAGGGTGTAGACGAGTGGTCTGCACATGGAAAGAAAAATATATTTGACCAAGAGGTCAAAGTAGTAGAAATGCAGTCTGAAGCCGGAGCAGCAGGAACGATGCATGGCTCCCTTGCAGCAGGAGCACTGACGACAACGTATACAGCATCTCAGGGGCTGCTTTTAATGATTCCGAATATATACAAGATGGTGGGTGAACTGCTGCCCGGCGTACTGCATGTGTCTGCCAGAGCACTTGCTGCACATGCATTGTCTATCTTTGGAGACCACCAAGATGTTATGGCATGCCGGCAAACCGGAGTTGCTATGCTTGCCTCATCCAACGTTCAAGAGGTAATGGATTTGGGGTGTGCTACCCATTTGTCAGCAATTAAATCCAGACTACCTTTTATACATTTTTTTGATGGTTTTAGAACATCCCATGAATATCAGAAGATAGAAACATTGGACTATGATGATCTTGCTAAGCTTGTAGATTATGATGCTATCAATGAATTTAGAAACAGATCGCTTAACCCTGAACATCCAATTGTCCGAGGAACAGCACAAAATCCTGATATTTATTTCCAAGGAAGGGAAGCTTCCAATAGATTTTTTGAACAGGTTCCTGATATTGTTGAAAGCTATATGCAGGAGATTACCAAGCTTACAGGGCGTGAATATCATCCATTTACTTATTATGGAGCAAAAGATGCAGAGTATGTTATTGTAGCAATGGGGTC
>JBFWMP010000188.1:0-4700 GCA_050251575.1 Clostridia bacterium | reverse complement strand
AATCAGCAGTATTCTCATCAGCATTCCCGCCTTCAACTACCACACCGTATTCACCCACACCGTAGGTTCCCACTTTAATATAATAAATAGAATCAGCATCCAGCGTTCTCGTCATATCGAAATTCCAACCTATACCACCATCATCATCATATGTAACATGCTGTTCGTCGGAGTTATACAAATCTACATATACATCTGTACCACCTGTAGAATATATATTATATTCAGCTGCTTCTCCGGGGGAAGTTGTAAACTTATAATAATGTTTTTCATCTCTACTATTAAATTTATTATACCTACCTCTTCCTGTTTGCAGCTCTAAAGCAGACTCAAAAGAGCCATTGTTATACGGTATTTCTACTCCAACAACTGCAGCGCTTAAATACGCATCATTTCCTTCTACAAAGAAAAGATAATTAGAACCCTTCTCAACTGGAACTTCTATATTTCCCTCACCATCAATTAAACTAATTTCTCCAACTTCTTCATAGATACCAAAGTATCTTTTACCAGATTCATCTATACTATATGGCATCATATATGCTTTAAAAGTATCTTCTATCGTATCAGAAGGTTCATTTCTATAATTAGAACCTTTCAAAAATAACTCAACCATATCGTCTTCTAATAATACCGATGCAGTTAACATTAACTTCTTATCCATAAAAGGAGGGTTTATATTACCTTCATCCATACTTCCATTCACAAGATAGTATTCTGAAAATTCATATGCGGAAGCCTTCATCATGCGAAGTAATGTATCGCATCTATTTAAGGCACCAACTTCCAAATTAACATCCATCTGCTTGGAATATGCCAAAAGCATTGCTGCCATTCCTGATACAAAAGGTGTGGACATAGATGTTCCTGACATCAATGTATAACCATCCTTAATACCATCCCCATCCCCATCACCATCAAACCTAGTATCAAGTTCTTCAGGGATTGTACTCAGAATATCTACTCCCGGCGCAACCATATCAATACGCGAACCATAATTTGAAAATTCTGCCATGCCAAATCCTGCATTGTTCCAATCGGCTGCACCTACACTAATGACCCCATCATAATTTGCTGGATAGTCTAGCGAACTGCTATCATCATTCCCTGCTGCAGCTACTACTACTACACCATTATCAAGCGCATATTGAATTGCCAGAAACTCACTCTGACTGGCAGAACGGCCGCCAAAACTAAGATTTATAACATCGGCCCCTTGATTTATCGCATACAGAATACCATTTACTACTGATACTGTATCCCCAAAACCATTTTCATCTAAAACCTTTATCGGCATGATTTTTGCCTTCGAGGCTACTCCTGCCATACCATACCCATCATTTCCTGCTGCGGCTATTCCCGCTACATGCGTACCATGTCCATAATCATCATCAGGATCATTATCAACATTAATAAAATCATAGCCATTAACTATTCTACCCTCAAATTCGGAATGATCAATATCTACACCGGAATCGATTACTGCTATCACTATATCCGACTGATATTCCTCCTCTACTGTACCCCACATCTTATCCATGTTAACAGCTTCCAAACCCCACTGCCAACCTTTTTTATAAAACTCATCCTCACAGTATACCGAATCCACTACTGTGGAATTATTGACTGCTCTTCTCTCATATACCGGCTCTGCAAATTCTACATTTGGATCAGCATTCAGCTTATCTACTGCCTCCAAAACATCTGCATCATCAGCAATTTCAAGTTCAATGATATTAAGATTCCTAATAGATTTTCCCGAAACTGCGGAGTCAGAAGCATTTAAACCACTCATCATTCTTAACGATGAATAATCCTTATACTTAACCATAATTTTGCCGGGAATTACCCCTTCTTGTTCACTTTTATTAACAATTTTATCACCTTTTGAAGGCAACTCTTCAACACTATCCGCAGAGACAATGTTAGTATCTTTCTGCGGCACCATATTACTTCCATATACAGTAAAAGCCTGTGACAAGACTAATGCTAGTGTCAGTATCACTGCAATAATACTTTTCTGCGTTTTTTTCATCTTTATATATCCCCCTTTGTAATGCTCAAAATTTTATTCTGCTACTTCTTCTTTAATCGAACCGCCCTCCCAAGCTGTTTGTTTGATACGTGTTTTTCTTCAACTAAATACTTGTTTCAATCAATTATAACATTATTCGACATTAAGCAAATTAACGCAACCTAAAGAAATTCCAAAGTTTTCTTTAGGTTGCGTTAATTTTGTATTCATAAATAAATTGTCATATTGGCAGGTACATTCTCTCTTAGAAAAACTTATTTTATCTTAATTTGCTTGATCAGATTAAGTGCATAGCATAAAAACCCTTTGGCATTAGGGTGCAGATAACTATCATAATAATATTCTTCATTATGTGGTATCAGCTTAAGTCCATCGATAACATGATAATCATATTTTGAAGCCATGTCATTAATGATGTCGATTATCCGAAAGAATTTTAACCTTTTTGCTTCATCGTAATCTATTTCCTTTCTCCAAATTGGAGTAATCACATTGATAGGACAAGAAAACATTCCTTCAAGCTTTTTATAATAATCGGTAATATTTCTCTTAATTAGGCTCTCATCCGAAAGATGCTTAAAATCATTGGTTCCGTATGCAATAGTGACAAAATCAGGTTTATAAGGCAAATCCTCATCCAAGGATTCTGATAAATACTTATAACCTCCCACAGCCTGATTGAGCAATACTGCATCAAAATGACGTGCAATCAGTGTAGGATAGGTAAGTGATGCGCGTGTCGATTCAATGCCTTGCGTAATGGAATCCCCTATTGCAAGATATCGAAGCTTGCCTTCATCGGATATTGTTTCATAATTTCCGATATCTATATTAAAAATACGAAGCCGTGCACTGTAAGGAAGATAAATGGTTATTTTACTCTTTTTACCCTGGTTTCTTCTTTTATAATTTACCTTCCCATGCTTAAGATGTTCACAGTCCGTAATAGTTTGAATCAATACGTCATTTTCATAAATATCAAGTATAAGTCTGGGACGGCTGTAATAGCCTCCCTCGTATTCAAAAGAAACCTCATCCTGATCTGTAATAAACTCCATAGAAACCCCGGCACAAGAATTTGCCCTGATATAATAAGCTTCCTCTTTCTCATATGCTTTCATTTGTTTCTCGGTAAATCTCACCGGAATATATCCGTCATTGCTTTTCTCAACATACAAACAGTTCTTAAAAATTTGCTCCAACACTTTTTCTCTCTCCTGACTTAGTTTGATGAAATATTTTGATTATTGATTATAATATGACGTCATTATATCACTTTCTTTTATTTCAGAAAATTTATAATCATATATTTATTATTTTTCAGATTTAATGATTTTAACTTTTAACTCTTCTTTGATGTGCCTTTTTTCAGTATACATTTTATCATCAGCATTTTTTATCAACAACTCAACTTCTGATTGTTCATGATTGTCATATTCAACGATGCCATGACTGACACTGATTATATATGGTCTTTCTTCTTGTTCATTAATAACCTGATATCGATGGTTGATTCTATGCCAAACTTTTTCTGAAGCTTCCTGATCTATGCCTTTAAATACGATCAGAAATTCATCCCCACCCATTCTTATGACAAAATCATCATCACGAGTTTCTTGCTTTATACCTTCTGCGACACTAACAATCAACTCATCACCAAATTTATGTCCAAGTTGATCATTAACTTCCTTAAGTCCATTTATATCAATAAAACAAAGACTCATTTTCAAATGTCTTCTATTGTCATATTGTGATATTCGGCTTAATTTTGCCAGACCAGAACGCCTATTGAGTACTTTTGTAAGTGGATCGAACATCATCTCGTTAAAGTACTGTGTCATCTCAGATATTTCATCGGTATTGATACTTTTTAACCTCACAGAAGTTTCATCATCTATTAACGAGAGTTCCTTTAGCTCTTGCATTAGAATTTTCATTGGTCTTCGGATCCGCTTATTGGTCGATGTAAATGAATACAATGTAACGATGATTATTAAAAATACTAATCCACCATTAATCGCAAGCGCTCTAATTACTTTTTCTCTCACATAGACAGAATAAGAAGTCACCATTTCATTAATATTATTAACATATGAGTCTATCTCATCGTTAATTTGCGCACAAGTGTTATTTACAAATTCATTTTTTAAAATTCTGAGATATGCTGGCTTGAAAACTTCATTCCACTCTTTCGCATTTTTTTCTAATTTTACAATTGTCTGATCATGACCTATGCCTGCACTAGACTTTACTCTTCTCTCGCTCAACATTGCCAAAATATTTTCAAACTCTTCAATTCTATGTTTTAAATTCGTAGTCAAATTAGCATAGTTGCTATGATTGTCTTGGTTATTTATTTGATTGGATAATTGAGCCATATTATAACTTATTGCTCTTAACTTACCAGCTTGATTTATTATATTTGCATCACTTTCCATGCCTTTATAGGCAATCATATTAATGAAGACGATTGCAAGAGATAGAATAACCAGAAGTCCATGAGTTAGCAACAATTGATGCTTAATTTTCATAAATTCATCCCTATTATTAGAAAAGCAGCCTCATCGTCCGAGGCTGCTTTTAAGAATTAAGCCATGAAAAGTTTGATATCATCCTCTACAGTGCCAATACCTGCAATACCAAAATTCTCAACTAACACTTTAGC
>JBFWMP010000187.1:0-4731 GCA_050251575.1 Clostridia bacterium | reverse complement strand
GTGTGCTCTTCCGATCTAACAATAAGCGAATAACTCTTCCACTCACTAAAGATTTTCTTAAAGTCATACCTAGGCATTTTACTGCCTCCAATCATTCTACTTTCAACTATGCCTATTATTCCACTCTTTGATAATAATCATTCTATCCTATACCTCACAATCCTGATTAGTCTGACTTTCAACTGCAACGTCTATAATTTCTATTAACCTCTTGGTTTTTTTTGAAAGATAGAGATATCCTAATAGCGCTTCAAATCCTGTAGCATGACGGTAATCATTCAAGTCAGCATTCTTAGGAACCGTACCGGACTTTGCATTTCTTCCTCTTTTGAAAACCGTGTGTTCTTCCTCCGTAAGATACGATTCTATTCTATGAATCATATCACTTTGAGCTTTCGCCTTAACAAATAAGGTCGCCTGCCGGTGAAGCTTATGCACAGGCATATTCCCTTTTTTCACAAGCATGGTGCGAATATACATTTCATATACTGCATCTCCTATATAAGCAAGTACCAAAGGCGAATATTGGGAAGGATCCATCTCTGCTCCGCTACATATCGATCCAAGTTGTTTGTCTATTAACTTTTCTAACATATACCTACTCCATCTTTCATATTCTTCTCCATCTTATTCCCTGAGGGGTATCTTCCAGCACAATCCCCATATCTTTTAATTGATCACGGATACTATCGGATAATGCCCAATTTTTCTCTTTCCTTGCTTGCTGTCTTCTTGATATCAGCTCTTCTACTTCACTATTCAAAGAATCCTTTTCTGCTTTTTGAAGTAGCCCAAGCACCTTGCCTAACTCTTTCAATATGTTCGTAGCCAGCTCTATTATCATAACGGATGAGTTGCTAGCAGCAGAGATATTGGCATTTATTTCTCTTACCATCTCAAACAATGCAGCAATAGCATCAGCAGTATTTAAATCATCCTCCATTGCACCAATAAAATTTTCTTTATATTTATTTAATTGATTGGCCAACCCTATTTCCTGCTCATTCATAGACCTACTTTGCGCATTTTGCTTAAAAAATTCCAGATTACTTAAGCAGGTATACATCCTATCCAAACCGCTCTTAGCTTGTTCCATTAAATCCTTGCTGAAGTTGATAGGATTACGGTAATGCGCTGACATCATAAAGAATCTTATTATTTCATAATCATATTCATTTGCTACATCTCTTACAGTAAAAAAATTATTTAAGGACTTTGACATTTTCTGATTATCTATATTGATATAGCCATTGTGAATCCAATACCTGGCAAATGGTGCATCGTTTGCCGCCTCGCTTTGAGCTATCTCGTTCTCATGATGGGGAAATATTAAATCTTGTCCTCCACTATGTATATCGATAGTATCGCCTAAATATTTATTAGCCATTGCAGAACATTCAATATGCCATCCCGGTCTTCCCATACCCCAAGGGCTTTCCCATGCCGGCTCACCCGGTTTTTGCTTCTTCCACAGAGCAAAGTCCACGGACTCCTTCTTTTGCTCATTGACATCAATTCTTGCTCCCGCTTCCAGATCTTCCAACGGCTGATGAGATAGCTTTCCATACTCTTTAAAACTTTTTGTGCTAAAATAGACATCTCCATCCACATTATAGGCAAAACCTTTTTCTTCAAGCTTTCTAATCAAATCAATGATAGCATCGATATTTTCAGTAGCTTTCGGATGCACAGATGCTTCTTTTATCCCAAGGCCCTTGGCATCTTTAAAGTATTCGTTAATAAATTTTTCTCCCAATGCCTTCACCGTAATACTTTCTTCACTAGCCTTTTTTATCATCTTATCATCGATATCCGTAAAATTTTGAACAAAGTTCACTTTAAACCCTTTATATTCAAGAAACCTTCTCAACGTATCAAAGATAATAAAAGGTCTGGCATTTCCGATGTGAAAATAATTATATACTGTAGGACCACAGGAATACATCTTCACTTCCCCTGGGGTAATTGGTTGAAATTCTTCTTTTTGTCTTGTAAGTGTATTATAAAGTTTCATGCATCTAATCCTCCTTAGTTTGGTCTGCTTCCATTCTTTTTACAACCGGTTTAATAATAGGTGATGGTTGATCATTATAGACATTGGAATACGCTGTGACAGAATGAGTGAGCCAAACGTTGCCGCCAATGACCGAGTCATGTTCAATTACTGTATCACCCCCAAGAATGGTTGCTCCTGCATAAATTACAACATTATCCTGTATGTCAGGATGTCTCTTAATTCCTTTGATCGGTTTTCCCTCCTCATCCAAGGGAAAGCTTTTTGCACCTAATGTTACACCTTGGTATATCTTCACGTTCTTTCCTATTGTACAAGTTTCTCCGATTACAACACCTGTACCATGATCAATAAAGAAGTAATCTCCGATTTCAGCTCCAGGATGAATGTCTATTCCTGTTTGCTGATGTGCATACTCTGCCATAATTCTTGGAATCACCGGCACATTGTGTTCATATAGAACATGAGCAATCCTATAAATACTTACTGCGTCAATAAAAGGGTAGCTTAAAAGGATTTCCTCCGTATTACGAGCAGCCGGATCTCCATTAAAAGCAGCCTCTATGTCCGTATGGAGCTTCTTCCGTATTTGCGGAAGCCTATTAATAAGGTCTATTGTAATATCATTCGCCCTATCTTTACACTCCGTGCATGCCTTCTGTCTCTTCTCTTTTTCTTCACAAATATCCACCAGAACTTTTTCTATCAAACCACTCAATTCTACAGCTGCTCTTCTCATGTTGTTTCCAATAAGGATATTAATTCTTGTTTCATCAATAGGATACTTTTCATACACTCCTGGAAAAAGTGCACAACGCAAGTTGTGCAGCACGTTCAGTACCTTTTCCCTTCCGGCAAACCCAATAGTTTTTTCGTTTAAAAAATACTTTTCATTAATTCTTTCAAGCGCTTCCGCCACATCGGGCATATCATGATTGAGCCATTGATTTAGTTTCACAATGGTCTTCCCCCTTATTTTTCTAATCTTTTATTGTTATATTAGTAAACTGTATAAAAAAACTTCACCTCTATATCTACAATATTATTATTGCACATACAGAGGCGAAGTTATCCGCGATTCCACTCTACTTAGGAATTGTTTCCCATCTCTTTAAGCATATAACGGTGCTAGCCGGAAAAAGATACTTTATCTTCCCTTTTTCAGCTCATGAGCGCACTTCAATCATACCTCAACTTAAGATTGCTTTCACCCGGCGGCAATCCCTCTCTTCAAGCATGTATCATCTACTCTTCCCAATCAAAGCATATAAATAATTTAGTTATATGGTACTATTATACCACAACTCAAGATTTAACTAACAGCAATACCAAGAAATTTTTAAGGTTTAATAATGTTCTGTTCTCTGCCGGGTCCTACGCCAACCATTCCTACTCTAACATCACAAATTTCTTCTATTCTTGCAATGTATTTTTTCGCATTTTCCGGCAGCTCTTCATAATTTCTGATATGCCCTATATCTCCATCCCAGCCATCCATTTCCTCATAAATAGGTTCACAAACAGCCAGTTCTTCTAAACTAGGAGGAAACTCATTAATAATCTCGCTGCCCTTTTTATATCCTACACAAATCTTAAGCTTATCTATATCACCTAAGGTATCAATCTTATTTACTACTATCGAAGTTAATCCACTTGTTCTCACACTATATTTCACAATTACTGCATCAAACCATCCACATCTTCTTGGTCTTCCGGTAGTAGTGCCATATTCATGACCTTTTTCCCTAATCTGATCTCCAGCCTCATTAAAAAGCTCGGTTGGAAATGGTCCCTTACCTACTCTGGTTGTATATGCCTTTACTACACCAATACACTCATTAATCATGGTTGGTCCTATACCTGTTCCTACACACACACCTCCGGAAATAGGATGTGACGACGTCACATATGGATATGTGCCCAGGTCGAGGTCAAGCAGTGTTCCTTGTGCACCTTCAAACAATACACTTTTTCCTGACTTTATTGCTTCATATAAAAGAACCGTTGTATCTGCTACATATTGTCTCAATCTTTGCGCATATCCTAGATATTCTTCAATAATTTCATCTGCATTGAATCCGGTTCCACCATACACCTTTTCAATTATTTTATTCTTAAGCTCAACATTTGTTCTCACTTTTTCAGTGAATAATTCTTTATTCATCAGATCACACATTCTGATTCCAGAGCGCTCAGCTTTATCCATATAGGCAGGACCTATCCCTTTCTTTGTAGTGCCTATATCACCTTTGCCCCTTGCTGCTTCAGATAGTCCATCCAGTTCTCTATGATACGGAAAAATAATGTGAGCTCTCGCATCTATTTTTAGGTTAGAAGTAACAACACCTCTGGATTGAAGCATATCCAGTTCTCCCAATAATACTCCCGGATCTATTACCACTCCGTTTCCTATAATGCACAGCGTATCAGAATTAAGTATTCCTGAAGGCGTAAGGTGCAGCTTGTATTGCTGACCGTTTGCTTCAACTGTATGCCCGGCATTATTTCCTCCCTGAGACCTTACTACTACCTGTGACTGTTGTGCAAGGATATCAATAATCTTACCTTTTCCTTCATCGCCCCATTGGGCGCCAATTACTACCTTAGTTGCCATACTGTATTCCTCCCCATTTTTGAATTGAGAATTGAGAATTGAAAATGGAGAATTATCACTAATTAGTTTGATACTATGATTTCCTTTTTCAATTCTCAGTTAA
>JBFWMP010000186.1:2561-4754 GCA_050251575.1 Clostridia bacterium | reverse complement strand
CATATATTGAGGGAAAAGCGTATTATCTTTCTATTGCTGACAATGGACCTATGATTCCGGAAGAAATAAAAAACAAAATATTTGACAATGGATTTTCAACTAAGGATAACAATAAGCCGGATCACGGGTTTGGTTTATTTATTGTTAATGAGTTGATTAAACAGCATTCGGGGGAAATTAAGGTTTTAAGCTCTGAGGAAGAAACAGAGTTTTTAATTAAATTTAAGGTGAGGAAGGATAAGGATGCAAAAGATTGCTCGAAAGATTACAAGCGCGATACAGCATGAAAAGCCTGAATTAAGCGATTTGCAGCTGAGAACAATCCAATTTGGCTTAGAATGTCTGCTGGGAGAAGTGACGAAGATAATCATATACAGCATTGTTTTCTCATTATTATCTTTAACTGACCAATTTATCACTGCAATGATTTTTTTTACCACGATACGCCTTGTTGCAGGCGGATACCATGAGGATACCTATTGGAGATGTTTTTTTACCTCACTGGGGTTATTTACTGTGATTATAGGAGCAGGAGTCTATTTGCCCATAGGGTTAGATATAAAAATGATTATGTTTATGATGGCATTGGTGCTAATGTGGGTCTATGCACCGGTAGATCATCCTAACAAGCCTATCATCAGCGCAACAAGAAGACGAAGATTCAAGTATATTTCCGTGAGTATTACTATATTGATGGGAGTAATAGGTTTTTTGCTTCCGGAGATGTATTCAGGGACTGCAATGACAGCGATATTAATAGAGGCAGTATCACTTCCTGCAGGCAAATATATGAATGGGAGAAAATGCATATGAAAATATTGACAGGACAAGTTATTTGTGATGAAAATGTAGTAAGAGTGGCGCAAATGGCTTATAATGATACAAAAGGTTTTTTTGTAGCACTAGTAAATATATGTGATCAGTTAGATGTGGATATTCCTATTTGGACATCAATGGAAGATAAGTTGTTGGACAGAAAAGGTGATGTTTTGCTGCCGTTAGAGCAGGGAGTCATTTTGAGAATCTCAAGAACGTTAACAGAAGGTTATATTCAGTAGAGCTAACTTTATATTGTTATAATAAGTGAAATAAGCTGAAAGGGTACGTTTGACCTTGATTGTCATGCGGAATCCTTTTTTTGCTTAGAAACAACTAAGACATTGAAAAAAAATTAATTTAGTGTATAATTGACGTAAAAGAAACAGGAGATAATCAGCAAGCATGAGACAAGAAATATTGAATGCGTTGAAAAAAAATCAAGGTGAATATTTATCAGGGGAAGAAATCAGCAACCATTTAGGTGTATCCAGAACCGCGGTATGGAAGTATATTTCAGCGCTGCGTAAAGAAGGATATGATATCGAATCTTCTTCAAGAAAAGGATATAGACTTGTTTCTTCATCAGGTGTATTTTCAACTGAAGAAATAAAAACAGGTTTATCTACGCACTTTTTTGGAAGTAAAATGATATATTATCCCACGGTTACTTCTACAAATACGGTGGCAAAACAATTGGCAGCAGGTGGATGTGAAGAGGGCACACTTGTGATTGCTGACAACCAGTCTTCCGGTAAAGGAAGAATGGGGAGAAGCTGGAGTTCGCCACCAAGTACCGGGATATGGATGTCTGTAATCCTGTATCCGAAGATATCACCAATGCAAGCACCTTTTATCACTATCCTTGCAGCGTTAGCTGTTGCTGTTTCTATTGAAGAGACTACACAAGCGAAGCCAGGCATAAAATGGCCTAATGATATTGTGATGGAAAAGAAAAAGGTATGCGGCATATTAACAGAGATGAATGCAGAAATAGAGACAATCAATTATGTTGTTGTAGGTATAGGGATAAATGTTAATATGCAGAAGGATGACTTTCCTTCAGATCTTCATGAAACGGCGGCGTCTATCAAGATGATAACTGGACAGGCAGTAAACAGGAATATGTTAATTAGAAAAATTCTAGAGAACTTTGAGCATTATTACATGAAAGCGTTAATAGATGGAAACCGTAATGAAATAGTTAGTGAATATAAGAAATATTCGCTTACATTGAATGCGAGAGTTAAGGCACAATACCAATCTCATGAGATTATCGGTGTGGCAGTGGACATTAGTGATGAGGGGGAGTTGCTCATTAAGACTGATGATGGAGAAACTAACAAAATACTGTCAGGAGAAGTTTCTGTAAGAGGA
>JBFWMP010000186.1:0-2461 GCA_050251575.1 Clostridia bacterium | reverse complement strand
ACAACTGATGAGATGGGTATGCTGTTTATACAATTTTTTAATTATGAAGGATTTGCAATGTCAGATATTGAAGCAGTCATTATATCTTCGGTAGTTCCGCCTATTATGCATTCTCTTGAACGTGCTATAAAAAAATATATTAAAATAGAACCATTAATAGTAGGTCCGGGAGTAAAAACAGGTATTAATATACGATATGATAACCCGAGAGAAGTAGGTGCAGATAGAATTGTAAATGCTGTAGCAGGTTATGAAATCTATGGCGGACCGCTGATCATCGTTGATTTTGGAACAGCAACCACTTTTTGTGCGATAAATGACAAAGGAGAGTATCTAGGAGGTGTAATCTGTCCGGGCATTAAGATATCTATGGATGCGTTATTTCAAAAAGCAGCGAAACTTCCTAGAATAGAGCTTGTTAAGCCTGAAAAGGTGATAGGAAAGAATACCGTGAATAGCATGCAGTCAGGTGCGATTTACGGATATGTAGGAGAGGTTGATTATATTGTTAACCGTATGAAAGAGGAGATGGGCGGCGCAAAAGTGAAGGTTATTGCCACAGGGGGACTAGCGAGGATGATTTCTTCCGAATCTTCAACTATCGATGAAATAAATTCATTGCTTACCCTTGAAGGACTTAGGATTATCTATGATAGAAATAAGATATGACGATGTAAATTAATAAATCATTGATATAGTACATATTTATTAATAACTAAATTGAACACATGGGAGGAACTAGGATGAGTATTCAAGAAGAAGCATTAAAATTGCATAAGGAATGGAAAGGAAAAATTGAGGTAAGAAGTACAGTAGAAGTTGGAAGTGCGCGGGACTTGTCCCTGGCATATACACCTGGAGTAGCAGAGCCTTGTAAAGAAATACATAAGGATAAGAGTAAAGTTTATGACTATACGAGAAAGTGGAATCTTGTAGCTGTAGTGACAGATGGCACAGCAGTACTAGGTCTTGGTGATATCGGTCCAGAGGCAGGTATGCCTGTTATGGAGGGGAAGGCAGTACTTTTCAAAAGTTTTGCAGATGTAGATGCTTTTCCTATTTGCTTAGATACCAAAGATGTAGACGAAATTGTTAAAACAGTAAAATATCTTGCGCCAACCTTTGGGGGAATAAACTTAGAAGATATTTCGGCACCGAGATGTTTTGAAATAGAAAGAAGGCTGAAGCAAGAGCTGGATATTCCGATATTTCATGATGATCAGCATGGTACAGCAGTAGTAACACTCGCTGGACTGATTAATGCACTTAAAGTCGTCAATAAGAAATTGGAAGACATCTCGGCAGTTGTGAATGGTGCAGGGTCAGCCGGAATCGCAATTACAAAGCTTCTAATGAAGATGGGATTAAAGAATGTGGTATTATGTGATAGAAGCGGCGCGATCTATGATGGCAGAGAAAACCTGAATACAGAAAAAGAAGAGATTGCAAAAATTACAAATAAGCAGCTTAAAAAAGGAAGTTTGAAAGAGGTAATGGTAAATTCTGATGTGTTTATCGGTGTCTCAGCGCCTAATACTGTTACAAAAGAGATGGTACAGACAATGAATAAAGATGCAATTATCTTTGTTATGGCGAATCCTGTACCGGAAATATATCCGGATGAAGCTAAAGAAGCTGGGGCTAAGGTAATCGGTACTGGACGTTCCGATTTTCCTAATCAGGTAAATAATGTGTTGGCTTTTCCCGGAATATTTAGAGGAGCTTTGGATGTAAGAGCAAGAGATATTAACGATGAGATGAAGATAGCAGCAGCTTATGCCATCGCAGAGCTGATTTCCGACGAAGAATTAAATGAAGAATATGTTATTCCAAAAGCGTTTGACACTAGAGTAGTAAGTGCAGTAGCAGAGGCAGTTAAAAAGGCAGCGAGAGAAACAGGAGTAGCAAGGTTGTAAGCATTAATGATATCTGGCAGTATAGATAAATATAAAAAGAGCGAATATTTGTTCGCTCTTTTTATATTTTGACAGTATTTGAACAGATGTGATATAATTTTTATATCTGTGTATATACCTATTGTTATATATCGAGGGGTATCATGAATGAAAAATAAAAAAACAATGATTATAATAGTGGAATGTGTTGTAATAGTATTCATATTAGTCGTATACTATTTTGTTTTTATGGACAATCCCGGGAATATCAACAATAATAATCTTATTGACAGTATGACTAAGATTCAAGAGGTTGAACAACCTGAAAAGATAAATTTTAGTGGAAATAGTCAAATGCGTCCTTATATCGAAGCAGACATTGAGGTTATAAATAACATAGTGAGCATTAAGGAAAATATTTCTTTAAAAGAGGCTGTACAGACTATTTATTTATATATACCGTCAAAAAACAATGCAAAAACTTCAATTAAAAGTTTGCAAGCAGGGGAAGGTTTCACAAACGTTATTATCTCTGATGCAAATTTAAGAGTAGATTTTGAAGAAAA
>JBFWMP010000185.1:0-4776 GCA_050251575.1 Clostridia bacterium | reverse complement strand
TCTCAATTTATCCGTCGCTTTTTACCTGAACTGAAGTTTTTCAACTCCTAGCTCCCAGCTCCAAGCTCCGGGCTATAATTAACGAGAACCTCTTACGCTATCTAATTTTCAAAGACCAATTTGATTGCCGCTCTCTCAAGCAGCTTTGCTATTATATCAAACTTAAACTCGTTTGTCAACAGCTTTTTTCTTGGTAATTTCTTCATCGCCTCGTGAGGCGACAAAAGCTATCTTAACATAATCCCTTACTCCTGTCAACACCTTTTTTTCTGGTAATTTTAACCTGCTATTCTTCTCAGATATTTTAAACCTTTTATCATTTTAAGTAGTAGCAGATAATTTCTTAATCACCCGACAGCTATAACAATATATCATATGTCTTTATTGGATTCAAGCACACACTACACCTAAAAACCATGATACATTAATAATACACTAATTTAGTTCTCTTATACTGTTGTTTGTTCGGTATTGCTCTCTTAAGCAAACTTCCTGATAGCTTTTAAAAATATGCAACCTCAGCAGAATATTATGAACGCATTTCATTCAAAGATTACACTATCAATCGCCTGAAGCAATGTTTGGATCTTAGTATTAATCCCCTTCTCCACTTCCTTCAATACGACAGAAATATTATCCTCAAGAATTGTTTTTATGCCGTCCCAAGAATTCAAAACATATTCCGTCTCATTTAAAATCCATTTTTCTAGTTCACTTGTAACTTCTCTTAAATTATAGCAATACATATCTTTTTCTCTCTTACCGTCATATATTTCCGTATCATCTACATTAACATATGTCCGAAACCAGCTCAACGGTTCCAGTTCCTTCATAATACTATCAGTGACCCATATTTCTTCCAAGTGTTTTATTTGATAGACATTCGCCTCTCTATCAAATTTATCGCCAGGTCTCCCGAACACAGGTTCAAAATCACAAACAGCAAAATCAGAGGATAAATCAAGTTTGCCATTGGATAAAGCTTGAGCTTCAGCAACAAATTCTTGCAGTCTGCTGCTAATAGTTGTATTAATATCATAATAGTAGTTGCCTGCTTCTTTGATATATTCAGTAAACGCTGCCAATACGCTGGTTTTATACTGAACTAAAATCTGCTGAATCAATACCCTTCGCTGGCTGTACATAATTCGATCAAATTCTTCAAGTCCTGCATCTTCCGCCTTATTAGAGGACTTGTACTCATACCGCATTTCTCTGCTTCCCCATGGAGTTTGCACATGATAATTCGCCTTAATAAATTTATAGTTCTCCGATTCGGGCATATGTATCTTATAATTGTTGAACTCTGACTGAATAAGCTGTTTTAATTCAAGCAGTCCCTCTTTACCGATCTTGTAAACAAGTCCTGTATTTTCTAATGAAATAGCTTTTACGGGACAAGTATTTATAACTTGTTGAAAGGCTTCCAATTCATCACTTGGTACTATACCCGCTCCATTTGGAGATACCGTACCATCCGGATTTTCTTTAATGTAACCAGTCATCATTGCGCAAGCACCACAGGCTGCACAGTTTGAAGAAATAGCAATCTTCTTAACTAAGTCTCCCTTCTTATTTCGTTGAATTTTTCTCTCTATATCGTCAGCAGCATTTTCTGTTACCGATGCTGATAATTTACCTAATGATGTTGCAGAAACAACATTCATCAGACCCTCATTTAAGTTTTCGAAAATCCCCATAACAACTCCTCCTAGATATTGGTTGTATTACTAATTCTATTTATATAATCCTCACCTATTTGAATTGCCTCTAAGGATTGAACTGTAATCTCTCCATCTCTATCCAGAAGAGGAGTGTCCAGAACTTTCTTTACAGCAGAAGCAACATTCATACAGGTTTGCAAACAGTCTTTCTCATCTTGGGAATATCTCTTTCTATCCTTTCCGTTTTTCTCAATAATTTCCGAGGTATTAGAAATACTTTTAAGCAATAGCATATTCAGCCTCGTTAAAACCTCGGCAAGCCTTTCTGAACGCTGAGACATTGCATCCAAAGCAACACACATTGTTTCTGCTTGTGATTCAATAACTCTTGCTTGTTTATTTCTCATGTGCGCAATATTAATACCTATTTCCGATTCTTTCGCAATAACCCCGGATATGCCTCCTCGAACAAGCATTGTAGCTATCGCCTGTCCTGTACTTAAAGTATTTCCTGCAACCGAAGTCATAGTTTTAACTTCTTCAATAATAGCCGGAGTAAAGTTAGAAAGCCACAATTCCTTAATCCCGTCTCCTTCTACAAAATTAATAGTTATAATTCTTTCATACAGTTCCAAAAATTGTTTCATAGAAGTCATTAAAATTCCTTTTTTACGATTCGCTAACTTAATTAGTGAAGTCTTTGCTTTCTCTTCTTTATTAAGCTGCTCCCGTTGTGCATTTCCCATCCTATTCAAAGCTTTTACATTAATTTCTTCTGCCTTAGCAGTATTTCTATCATATGTAATCATATTTTCAACAAAGCTGCCAACCGGACCACCAAGAGCCCAACCTTTCCACCCCACAAACTCATCCTCCTATAAAGTCAATACAGCCTTTTCATCATCAAAAAATTCATTGAATTCTTCTCTTGATGAGAAAGAAACTGTTTCTCCAAAGATACTCAATATCCTATTTAAACCTGAGGAAATTCCTTCTACATCGTTATTAAGAGTAGATATAAAGATATGTTCAAAACCATTATCAAAAGCACTATCCCATTTTTGATATTTTTCTTTAACCATATTTTTTAAAATATTACGCTGATACTCCATTTCAGTAAGTGCTTCTGTAGCAATAGAATTAACTCTTGCAAGTTTTTCTTTGCTTAATTTTTCAATATTCTTATAGTCGATCATTGCTTTGCAAACCTGAGAACAAATAACTGATGCTATGACTGCTCCCGCAGGTCCACCTACTGACATCCCTAAGCTATAAGCAATAACACCCGCTCCGTTCATTAATATCTCAGTTACGCACTGCTCCCCATCAATGTCTCCATTTACATATTTTATCACTGAGTTGCTTATCATGATTGCTGCAGATATCTCTGCAACAGGGAGTCCACCATTCGCAACGTTAGATAATATATCAAATCCGCTCTTACCTGCCAAGTCCATAGACGCACGTTGAAGAATATCAACTGCTGTACCTGCTACAAAACTAGAGCCGGTCATCTGTAGAATTTCTTTTCCTGCTTCTTTAACGCTCTTTTCTCCTGAAGCACACAGTACAATATTATTTATTGTTGATATTGTCATGGTTACAATTGCTACATCCATTCCTGCATTTAAACCGCTGACTGCATATTCCCTTGCCTGATTAACCGCTGGAGCCGCCGTTACAAAGGCTTTCGAAGCAGCATTTGCAATCTTCCGTCCATTTGCATCAGTAAATATTGCTACTTCTGATTGAACCTGCACCTTAAGCATATTATACGTTGTCGTTGCGTTAACAGGTTTACCCTCTTTCCATTGTTTCAGCAAATACTCACCATTGGTTAATTGGCCTTTAGATTGATTTAATTGTTGATTAGTCATGGCTAAGTTGGCATCTGCGTTCGTCATTTCATTTAAGTCTTCAGCTGGCAGACTATCCCCATACCTCTGTTTTATTACTTCAATCGGTGTAACATGATCTGTATTTGCTACATCTTTACCTTTAAGTGTACCTTTTTCAGTTTGAGAATAGTGTATTTTTTTTCCTGTGTACTCATCTTTTATCGTTCGTTTTCTATCAAATTTCCGGTTTTTAAAGCTATCTTTACTGCTATTTCTCCTCCAATAGTTATCAATATCACTACGCTCTATTTCGGATTTATCATATTCCGTTCCCACTCTATATCCTCCTGTAAAACTATAGAATAAAATTTTTACATTTCAAGTAACTCTTTATATCCTTCATCAAACTGCCAGGAGCCTTTTTTCTACGTCTCCTCATGATTGTTGCAGTTATTTATTCGACATCAACCATGTGAAATCCTGCAAGGTTCGTGAACACAACATGTAAATTCGAAAAACAAATGACATACAAATACGATACAAAATACAGAAACTTGATTTAGCCTATCATAAAACATTTTTTCATTTTAAAAATAAAAAAATCATGAATACATACAAGATTTATCTTGCATTACATTCATGATTCATGGCACTTAATTCATTAATACTTTAATGACATTCTTTAAATTTCTCAGTCGCTAGTTCAATTAATCGGTCAATCAGATTACTATATGGAATCCCACTATGCTCCCAAAGCTGAGGATACATGCTTATATTAGTAAATCCGGGCAGGGTGTTGATTTCATTGATATAAACTTGCCCCGTTGATTTTTCTAAAAAGAAATCTACCCGCGCTAACCCGCTGCCTCCAATTGATTCAAAAGCTAATGCAGCCCAATTACGTATCTGTTCTGACACTTTTTCATCAATAGGTGCAGGAATAAGTAACCTTGATTTACCTCCATCAAAATATTTTGCATTATAATCATAAAACTCTTCAGATGGTAATATTTCACCGAGTACAGAAGCCTCGGGAGCTTCATTCCCTAGAACAGCACATTCAATCTCCCTACAGTCAACAAACTCTTCCACTAATATTTTCCAATCATAATTTGCTGCCATATCAATTCCGCTGATAAGTTCCTGTCTATTATGTGCTTTTGAAATACCTAAGCTAGATCCCATATTTACCGGCTTAATAAAAACAGGATATGTAAACTTTTTTTCAATTTCTCCAGTTATCTCTTCATAACTTTTAATCCATCTTCTTCTTG
>JBFWMP010000184.1:0-4788 GCA_050251575.1 Clostridia bacterium | reverse complement strand
CCAGGATCGACGATCATCTCAGTCCGAAGACCAAAAAGAAGATCCGCGCCACTTTTGTCACGACTCATCATCATTTGGAAGACTGGCCGCGCCATTTGATCGGTGATGACTTCAAGGTGCTGCAGATCATCAACATCCTCTACGGTCGCGGGACCCTGCTGTCCATCGACGAGAAGGCTCCCAGAATTGAGGAGGAAGAAAACACTTCCTCATCTTCCGAGACTACCCGGTAATCACCAACCCCGAAAATTCAATTACGTTTAGAAAGTACCTTCTCTCAAAAGGCGGGAAACCCATGTCTTTTCCAATCCGGAAAATTGGTTTACTGGAAATGCCGAAAATTGCGATGCTGTCTACATAGAAAGTACCTTTTCACAAAAGGCGGGAAAACCATGTCTTTTCCAATCCGGAAAATTGGAATGCTCAAAATGCCGAAAATTGCAATGCTGTCTACACATCCTCTATCCTTTTTGCAAAACGAGCCGTCATCTTTCTACGTCCGAATTCTACTTCCACTAGATTTGCCAATGATATCTCGGTACGGATTATGATGCTCCCTTTGCTCATCTTTGTTTTCGTACTCTCTTAATAATTGATCGGATCAATTGTTTCTCATAACGATTCAAGCCCAAGAACCAGAGCAACAGTATATAAAGACTGGAATATACAAGAACACCGATGAAGAATGACAACCATCCATTTGTGGGGAATGCTTTTACCAAGATATATCCACCTACTCCTGCAAGAAGAATTGGTAGGGATAGTTTAGCAATTTCTTTAAAAAATTGTACAACTTTAATTCCTATCCTATAGTAATAAATATTTATGATAATACCGTTTCCAATAAACAAACATCCACTCGTTGCAATAGCACAACCAAGTCCTCCGTAGCGTTTAGCCAGAGGTATTGAGATCGCTACGTTAACGACAGCAATTATCACATACACGATTGATCGAAACGCATGCTTATTTTTTGCCTGGAGGATGAGAATTCCTAAGTTTTGAATCAAAGGAATCGTGAGAGGTATCATGATAACCAAGGTCATCATATATGCTCCTGATAAAGATTCCCCAACCCACAAGTATAAAAAGGTCTGTCCAAACAGTATGAACCCTGTGAAGATAAGGCCTAACAATGAATACTGTATTCTACCAACTCTTATAAACATGGTGTTAATCTCACGCATATCATCACTGATAGCTGCTAGTTTTGATAGTCTTGGTAGAAAGACACCATTAACTCCTGTCGAAAATTGAATATAGAAATTTGATAATTGGATTGCGATAGAAAACACTGCAACTGCTGTTGTCCCCGATACGGCACCAAGTATCAGCTGTCCAGTCTTCCAATACACTTGATCAACTATTACATTCAAGAAGATAAAGAAAGAAAAAGCAAACATCGACTTAATCAATACCCCATCGAAAGTATGGAGATGTATCTTTATTTGAATCTTGTGCCGTGCATACCAGATGTTACAGAGAATCACGATTACATTCAGCACAACTTGTACTTGCACTACGGATAATGCTTCTGCTTTGAACTGTAGGACCGCAAGCACGATGATCGGATTCATGATCGAGCGGACAATGGTGACAAGACGGAGGAATATAAATTGTTCATGGGAGGTAATAGCTGAAGTAAAAACATGGGAAGGTATGGTAAGTGCCACATTGATGATGAGCAATACCATCATTGCTTTTGCTGAAGCCATTTCTTGTGATGAAAGTGTTGCGCCATAGATAGTATCCAAAAGTTGGTATAAAACAATACCAGCAATTATTACGAGAACACCAATACCAAGATAGATGATCATGGCTATCGCAAGAACATTTTCCTGGCCTTTTTCATCGTTCAAAGCTAAACGCTGGGAATAGTACCGAGTTATCGTCCCACTCAGTCCAAAATCCATTACAGAAAGATATGCTACCAAGGAGCCAATGAGTTGGTAGAGTCCATACTCATCAACTGATAGATAGTGTAATAGTAAAGGTACATATACTAATCCTATAAGAATATGGAGTGCCATATTCACATAGGATAAGAGAGCGCCTACTTTAAGCTGATTCATCTAGAGGCATCTCCAAGATGTTTAGCTAAGAAGTCTTTTCCAACCTGGACGAACTCTTCTCTTTTAGCGTCTACCAAATCCCAGTCTATGGGTTTATTAGGATTAGCTATTACTTGTTTAAGCTCCTCAAGCGATTGTACTGCTCTCTCTTTGATGTTATATCGATTCATTATTGAAAGAACTCGTTCATCAGGCAACCCATTCTTATCAGGCAAAACAGGAACATAGTAAAAGTTTTTATGGAAGAGAATACAAAAAATACATCCGTGATAAGAATTTGTGATAACGTTACTAGCATAATACATATAGCTCAGCCATTCAGGAATTGTTGGATAACAATTAATAAGTTCATCAGCGTTTCCGTTTGCGCCAGTATAAGCAAAATCAATATCTTTGCTAAGTAATTCTTCTGCAATTTGATGGCTGGTAATATAAGACGGATTGTTTAATCCATAAACGAACCATGTCTTTTGGAATTTAGTTGGATCTGAATTGATAAAATGATGGTACCCATCTGCTCCAATTAATTGGGTTGGATCAGGAACCCAAACCGAATCTCTAATACCAATTTTCGACATAAGAATCGAAGCAGATTCTTCGCGAACACTTATGCCATCGAATCTCCTTAAATTTCTACGAAATCTTCTAGCTGCAATTTTGGGTATATCGCTCTTCCCTATACTTGGGGCATAAGCAATTCGCTTCTTATTTCTTCTTCCAAAATTTAGTGTAAAAGCATCAAAGACATCACCACGAAATATGTCGTGAGGATATGTTGCCCAAATTTTATCACTACCGCAAATATATATATCAGCCTCTGGAGGATGCTTTTTCAGATCTCTCAAGGAATCAAATTGAACAATGGACATTCTTAATACCAAATCTCTGAATGACCTAAAACCTAGATTTCTTATATTCTTTGGATTCTCATATCTTACTAAATAATTTGTTTTCAAGAATTTGTCAGATAATGTCTTGATAAGAAATATTAAATGGTCATAGATTGTTCTCTTTGTCTTTCTATACCGTACTATTTCTGAATCAAAACCAAGAGATTTTAAATATGTTTGCAAAGCAAATGCTTGTAGCATCTGACCGTAATTATCTTCAGACCACCAATAGGTGAATATTGCAATTTTCATTTTATATATCTTTTAATTTTATTGAATTATTCTATTATTTGCTACAGATCTGTGGTTAGTTGATTCCAGATTCTTTGTCACCCCCACAAACGCTATCACAACTGCCATATATACCCATAACCACTCAGAACTAATATTAGAACTAGAACTTACTGCACCTATTACAAATCCTGCCAAGGAACATGCAATAAATGTAGCTATTACTGAAACCTCTTTGTTTTCGGTCTTGCTTACTGAAAGCTGATAGCATGTAGAAAACAATTTCCAATACAGTGATAAGTACCCAATAAATACAACCAACCCATATGCAGTCAGGATTTCTCCCCACCAGTTATGAATATTAGTAATTCCGCCAGTGGGATACATAGCATAA
The DNA here is from genome assembly GCA_050251575.1 of Clostridia bacterium. Lineage (GTDB taxonomy): Bacteria > Bacillota > Clostridia > SK-Y3 > SK-Y3 > X23. The sequence goes on along the minus strand of JBFWMP010000184.1, from coordinate 1,201 downwards.
CGCTCCATCCAATACTCAATATTTCCCGATCCAACCCCAAATCCGAAAGTTCTAAGGAAAAAGTATCCCCCATTCTTCAGCAAGTTCAACCTTGTAGAATCAGAACCGCTTCCCTCGAAATCAAACGAGGCGCCTCCAAATATTGATTCATATATATTGCTTGTCACAAACCCAACTACAAGTAACCCAGTAATCAGAAGAATGATGTATAATGAAAGAAGACTCCTTCTTTTTCTCTTCAACATGATAAAGTAAAAAAGAACTATAGAAATAACCAACCCAACGATATTTGCTCTCGAACGAGTTAGAAAAACCAGTGGGATAGCTCCAATAATTATTAAGAGACTAAGAATTTTCACTACTTTCTGTTTCGACAGTTTTAGTGATATATAAGAAGCGAAAATCCCAATGAGAAGAAAGGTAGCAAAATCGTTTGTATTATAGAACCAACTCACAGGATACTTGCTTAAACCATAACGAAAAGCACGGTCTGCTTCCAGGAACAGATAATTTTGTGTCAAAAACTCATACCAACCCAGTACAGTATTAACAAGAGTCATAAGTGTTAATAACAAGAAGGCATTTTTTATATTCTCAATATTATGGAAATACATGTTGATGATTACAACACAGAGAAGGCCAAGTCCCAAGAAGTATACAGACCGAAACCAAGCGGTGTTGGATTTTGCCCAAATTACAGTGAAGAATGCATACACAAACCAAAAAATATGAAACTTCACTGCATATGCATTCGCTCCTCTTGGTATAATTGATCTTGCTCTTTCCCTATAGAAATTATCGATAATAACTAGTATTGGGAGCAACAACACTAAAACACGGAACGGAGAAAGTTGAAAAAAACCTGTATTAAATGATAGCAGATTTGCCGGTAAAAAAGAAAGGAATACTAAAGCATAGAGGATCTTAATAATCATATGAGCTCTCTATATATTTCTTCCAGTTGCGCCGCCACACAGTCAGGAGAAAATTTCTCACATATCTCTGCAGCAATTTTCGCTCGATCATAGGTACTAGCGTTGTCATACATTGTATTCATGGCTTCTAATAATGCCTTTTCATCATCAACAGGAATAAGCATACCATTTTCTTCATGAACGAACCCTTCTGGTCCACCGCAGGTAGTTGCAATCACAGGAACCCCACAAGCAAGAGCTTCGATATAAGCAACTCCGAATGTTTC
>JBFWMP010000183.1:0-4814 GCA_050251575.1 Clostridia bacterium | reverse complement strand
TTGAGGGTGGATTCTCCGATGAGGATGATGATGACAAGATGTGGGATGATATGCTCAGGGGATTCTCTGCACAGATGGTCTCAATGATGCCCATATTTGGCTCAGACATATCCGACATAGTCATGGACAGGTATTACAGCGGTAATGGCCTTCCGATGGTCTCAGAGGCTTCCAGCTTTATCAAGGCGATTGAAAGCAAGGAGAAGGACAGAATCAGGGACAGGGGAATAAACTTCGGTCTTGGTGCTGCTGAATTCTCCGGCCTTCCCTCCGGTCAGATGAAGAAAATCTGGAATGCCTTTGAGAAGGACGATGAGTGGAACATGTGGTATCTGTTGGGTGGGAATTATGCGGAAAAATAGTTTTCAGTTTATAAGAACATTATTAATATCATTTTAACAATATATATCAACAAGGTTTATATTAACTTGTTAAAAAATTGCAACTTATCATGCAACAAAGAGCAGCTTCTGTGATATGATGCGAAAAGTCATGAGTTTATTGGAGTAATTGGATGAATAAAGAAAAATTCGAATCTTTGCTAAAAGAATTTGTTGAAACACTACAGAAACAGGTGTCTTTGGAAAATGGGGAGTGGTCAATAAAAGGCTTTATTGACTTATATCAAAATATTTATACAATTTCTGCAGATACTAAAATTATTTCAAAGATACTAGAAATCCATATTTTTCCTCAAATCCTTGCTTTTGCTAGTAATAATGGATTTAAGATAGTACTTGCCCAACACCAAAATTATTATCCAGATCTTACTTTTATTTATGAAAATGAAGAAACTATTAAGTTTGCTGTTGATATAAAAACTACCTATAGAAAACCGAATAACCCGGATAGATGTAATGGCTTCACATTAGGTTCTCATGGTGAGTACTTCACCAATAGATCGTCAAGAAAAAATATTCAATTTCCCTATAATACTTATACAGCACACTATTGTTTAGGTGTTATTTATGATCGAATTGACTGTAGCAATCTTGATGAAACAAAGATATATAGTTTGGCAGAGCTTAAATCAATAACCTCAGTGATAAAGAATTTTCAATTCTTTGTAAGCGAGAAATGGAAATTAGCAAGCGATAGAAGTGGTAGCGGCAATACTGCAAATATTGGAAGCATCGATTATATTCCGGACATCATTAACGGCAAAGGACCTTTCTCTAAACTTGGAGAAGAATGGTTTGATGAGTATTGGATGAATTATAAAAAGATTACCATCACAGATATAGGCGGTAACTCAAAAAAAATATCCAATTTGAGAGAGTTTGTTAAGTATAAAAAAGGCGATTTAAGTAAAATTGTTGAAAGATGGAGAAAGAGTTAGTTATGAGTACTGTTGTCGTACCTCCAATCAAATGCCAAGGGATAAAGACAAAACTTGTCCCAATTATTCAAGATGTTGCAAGTTCTACAACTTACTCTAGATGGGTAGAGCCTTTCATGGGTTCTGGGGTTGTTGGTTTTAATGTTAAACCAAAATCTGCGTTATTCGCTGATAGCAATCCTCATTTAATCAATTTTTATAATAGCATTAAAAATGGTGATATAACTCCTGAGAAGACAAGGGCATTCTTAGAAAGAGAAGGGCAACTACTTCTTGAATCAGAGGGCAAATATTACTATACGATGAGGGATAGATTCAACAAATATTCTGATCCTTTGGATTTCCTCTTTATTAATCGATCTTGTTTTAATGGAATGATTAGATTTAACTCCTCTGGAGGTTTTAACGTTCCATTCTGCAAAAAGCCTCAAAGATTTGCTCAATCTTATATCACCAAAATTACTAATCAAGTAATGAAAATCCAAAACATTATTGAGAATATGGAGTGTGAATTTGTTTGTGAATCATTTGAAAAAACAATTATGCAGGCTGAACAGAATGATTTAATTTATTGTGACCCCCCTTATATTGGTAGGCATGTAGATTATTTTGATTCTTGGGATGAGGATGATGAAATAAAACTGAATCAGCTTTTAAACAATTCGGGAGCAAAATATATCTTATCTAGTTGGTACAAAAATAAATATAGAGAAAACGAGTATATTCCCAAATTATGGGGTGATTTATTTCTTACAACACAAGAACATTTTTATCATGTAGGTGCTAAAGAAAAAAATAGAAATTCTATACTTGAGGCAATTCTGACAAATTTTCCTTATAAAGATGAAGATTTCCAAAAGAAGAAAGCAATTCAACTCGAACTGATAAAATTTTGAATCGTCTAAATGATATCAATATGGTATCAGTATGATATTTTTCTTAGAAGATACTATGAACAATAATACTATTCGTTCACTTGAACATATCTCTCTCATGTGTCTGGGGGTGATGCTAGTCTACCATTTTACTTTGATGACTTAAGGCATACACCCCCGATTCAATCCAAGAATTTTTCTAGTCATGTAAACACGTACAATCTCTTTTAGCAATTTTAAAATTGCATATAGCTTATCACCTCCAATTTCTTCAGGTATTACATAATTCCCATGAGAAGCCCCATTTCGCATGATCATAACAAATTCAAGAAAAAAAGCCTTACCACCTATGTTTGCAAATAACCTCTCATCATTAAAATTATCGTCAATGAAACTAGAAAGAATATTCTTTAATGGTGGTTTATTGAAATGACTCAGCAACCCATCAAGACGTTTGTATACCTGGAGTTCCTCTAGTTCCATCTCATGAGCAGTTCTTACAGCTTCGCTAAGGACTTGTTTTTTCCATGCAGCAAATTTTCTTTTGGGAACAATTGATGCCTTCTCTTTCTGAAGCCCTTCAAATATCTGTACCAGATAAATTATTTGCCGATCAATATAATATTCATTGGCCATTACCCGAGCTAGAAGCGCAAGGGATGTTTGCTTTTTTTTGCAGCAATCATACCATCTCTGTAGACTAACCGGATTATTTACAAGTGTGCTTAGATGGATAGGAATATCAATAATTCTATTAATTTTCGGATATATTTCTGATTCGCTTTGAAATGTTGGTTTGAAATGTAAGGGGCAATCTTTATGATTAATAAAATCTTCAAATTCTTCGACAAAAGAAAGTTTTCCTTGTGGGATTTCAATATTTGTGGCAAAGCGGATGAATAAGAAAAATCTATAAGCATAAGAAGTTAGCTCGTCAATCGATTGTGGTGTACTAGATTCGCAATAAAACTTAACTGATTTAACTTTACTCGTTTCAGGAGGAAACCTCTTGAATTTTTCAATTATCCCTACCTGAACCTTGATTGATAAATCACTATTGATGGGAAAATCATAGGTACCAGAATCGCAGTCAGCCCAATTTTCAAGAAACGGCATATCCATCATTACCGATTTCCAAATCTCTTCATTAGAGCCTTCGCAAATTGCATTCTCAATCCATGAATTGCACTGGACTTCAATCAAACCTGTATCCGTCATTGGCAAAAAGAAACTTTGCTTCAAATCACCAATAGTCGTATGAATAAAGGGCGTGGTACAGTAACATCCAAAACAAGTGTAACAAATAGTATCCTTGATAAACCCAGCCTTACTGATTTGGATAAAGAAATCATTAGTTGGTCGGTTGAATAATTGTATCTGCTTTAGATATGAAATATCCCTACTGTCTGCATCATAATGAATAAAAAGAAATAATTCTTGGTTTTCAATTTGCACAATTCCAGAGTACTCATATCGAAGCTTCTCTTTTGGAAATACAACAGTTAAATCTGCTTCAAACGTATTCCTTATTTTGGAATTATTTACATTCATATTTTTATACTATCATGATCCTATAATAAATCACAGAAAAAAACCCTGTCAAAGTTATAGTAATTCGAAATTCACCAAGTATTTATTTCTGCATTATTTTTTACTTAAAAATTATCTCTACTGAACCCGGACACCACACACTCCGTAAAATACTCATCCATAACCTGTTCCTGGCGTTCAGATTCCCCATTGATGCTGTTCTTCCTCAATGCCTCAAAAATCACCTTGTCATTACGCAACCCAATATTCAGCCCATCCCCAATTCTGTCCACCAGTTTTGAGAGCTGGGTAATATCCTCACGAATTTGCTTTGTCTCATCCGTTTTCTTGATGTGATTGTTGAATATGGCTAGGAGTATCGGGCCATTTAACAGCGCGATACCCCCGCCAATCAGAGCTACAGTGACAGGATCACTCATGTACTTCTCTCAAGCTGGCAATATACCCATCGATGTGATGGTATTTCTTTGGCTTGAACAAACCAATCACATTCAGCTTGTTCCCGATTCTGGTGAGATTGCGTACATGCCTGAACCCGAATATTACAGGTGGAACGCAGGTGACAATATCACTACCGTTTGCGTACAGTGTTGTTCTGTTGAACCTGTGTTCAATGCTCTTGAAGTTCTTGGCACCAATCACCCTTGGAGAACCGAAGGTGACCAACCGGAGGGTATTTCTCGCTCGGAAATTGTTGAACCAGATATCCTCATAGCAGAGGGTTGCCATCGCCCCTCCGTAAGACCACCCCATGACGGTAATAGGCTTGTCGATATTAGCAGCAGCCTTGAGGAAATCATCATTAATCTTCTTCCATTCATCGAGAAACCCACCGTGAACATAGAATGGTGTCGGCATTCGTTTGTAGGGCTTCTTGGGAAAGCTGAAGTTGATTTTCCAGTCCGAATTGGAATTGGATGGAGCGAAGACTATCACCACCTCATCGGGGTAGTGGATAATCCTGTATTGGGTGTCAGTACCAATGGTGTCCCACTTGGTGATCTGTTTGAAAAGTTGTGCAAGCTCAAGATGTGTTTTCATTTGATTAC
>JBFWMP010000182.1:2394-4981 GCA_050251575.1 Clostridia bacterium | reverse complement strand
TTTTATGCAAGAAAACGGCTTTGAGCCTTATTATATGTATAGACAAAAGAATATACTTGGGAATCTTGAAAACGTAGGTTATTGTAAGCCGGGATATGAGTGTATTTATAATATTCAAATCATGGAAGAAAGGCAAAGTATCATTGCAATGGGTAGTGGCGGTGTTACGAAGATGGTAGATGACAGAACCAATCGTATTGACAGAATTTTTAATGTTAAAGATGTTCAACAGTATATAGACAGAATAGATGAGATGCTGGAGAGAAAAAATAGAATTTATGACTATTTTGCATAAGGGAGGTTGAATAATATGATACAAAAAAACGATGTCATTAAGATTGATTTAGATGCGAAGCAAATAGAAGTAAGAAAGGGAATTACTCTTTTAGAAGTAGCACAGTCTTATAAAAAGCATACGAAATTAGATATCCTTGCAGGAAAAGTGAACAATAAAATGAAAGACCTCAATTATAAACTGGAATACGATTGTACTGTGGAGTTTATTGACTTATCCTCCGAAGATGGAGTGAGGGTGTATAAAAGAAGTTTATTTTTTATTCTTATGAAAGCAGTAAGGGAAGTGTTCCCAGATAGAAAACTAAGTATTCGTCATTCCATCAGCAGGGGAACTTATTGTGAAATTTATGGCTCAAAAGAGCTTTCACAAATAGATGTTGCAGCAGTAGAGCAAAAGATGAAAGAAATAATTTCCCAGGAAATACCATTAAATAAAAAGGTTACAAATCTTAATGAAGCCAAAGAAACCTTTATCCAGAGTGGTGATCATGATAAGGTAAGTCTTCTTGAACATTGTGAAAAGGATACCATTAGTTTATATCAATGTGGAGATATGTCTAATTATTTATATGGCTATCTTGTTCCCCATACGGGCTATATTAAAATATTTGAATTAATGTTCTATGCTCCCGGGCTTATATTAAGATATCCTGATAAAAGCTCATCGGATAAGATTCCGGATTTTGAAGAAAATAGAAAATTATTTAATGTACTGGATGAGTATAAAAGGTGGGGAGAAATTTTGGATATTCCTCATGTGGGTGCATTAAATAATAATATTTCCTTAGGAAAATCAAAAGATCTGATTCACATTTCCGAGGCACTTCATGAGAAAAAAATTGCATATATTGCAGATATGATTAAGGCTGGTGAGAAGGATATAAAGCTGGTGCTGATATCAGGACCATCCTCATCAGGGAAAACTACTTTTGCCCATCGGCTTGCAATTCATCTAAGGGTTAATGGTTTCAAACCGGTTATGATATCCTTAGACGATTATTTTGTAGATAGAGGGCATACTCCTGTTGATGAATACGGAAAACCTGATTTCGAAGCGTTAGAGGCTATTGATATAGGTCTGTTTAATGAACACTTAAACTCTTTAATTATTGGAAAAGAAGTAGAAGTTCCGATTTTTAATTTTCATTTAGGAATTAGAGAGCCGAAGGGAAGAAAAATGAAGCTGGAGTTGGATCAAGTTATCATTATTGAAGGAATTCATGGGCTAAATGAAAAGCTTACAGTGTCCATTCCAAGACACAAGAAGTTCAAGGTTTATGTAAGTGCGTTAACACAATTGAGTTTGGATGATTATAATCCTATCTCTACTACTGATACCAGATTGTTAAGAAGAATGGTAAGAGATTTTAATTTTCGGTCAAATTCTGCATTAAGAACGTTGGAAATGTGGAGTTCAGTAAGAAGGGGAGAAACAAAAAATATTTTTCCGTTTCAAGAACAGGCAGATATTATGTTTAATTCTGCATTGATTTACGAGTTGGCAGTGCTGAAAAATTATGCATTGCCGCTTTTAGAGCAAATTGACGAAAGTAGTGAGTTTTACTCAGAAGCAAGAAGACTGATAGACTTTCTAGGCTACTTTTTATTAATACCGCCGGATGCTATTCCGACTACTTCTATTATGCGTGAATTTATCGGCGGAAGTATGTTGTACTAGCATAAATAACAAAATGAAACCTATATCTTGACAATATCAATAAAGAAAATTATAATACATATAAAATATAATAATACTAGCAATGAAGAGAAGAGTAAGCTATATACAGCCTTAAGAGAGGAATCATCATGGCTGAAAGTGATACCGGTATGAATAGCTGAAAACCACCTTGGAGCTTATGTCTGCGTTGATTACGTTATAATCATATCTGTATTATGATACAGATAGCAAAGTGGGTTGTCAATTAGGGTGGAACCGCGGGATATAGACTCTCGTCCTTAAGTATATTAGGACAGAGTCTTTTTATTTTACTATTATTGAAAATTGTGATAAGTATTGTAATGGAAGAATATTGTGAAATAACGATTATTTATATTTTGTGAGGAGGTATTGAAATTGAAGGAATTTATTTCTACATTTTTTATTTGCCTTGTTGTTTGCGGAGTTGCTACATTTTTTTTCGCAGGTCTTATTTTTGATAATATTTGGGGTATTATTATTATTGTCGCATTCCTATTAGCAGTATTCATTACAGCTTTTATGAATCAAGATTCCAGAATTGAGGAATTAGAAAAGAAAATGGAAAAACTATTAAATGACAAACAGGATTGA
>JBFWMP010000182.1:0-2294 GCA_050251575.1 Clostridia bacterium | reverse complement strand
TACCATTATGCAGGTGGCTGAGAGCATCAGTGCAGGTTTGGCAAGAGTGTCTTTGGCAGGATTAGTTGATGGGCAAGTAAAAGATTTATCATTTGCACTAAAAGACGACTGCGGAGTGAGTCTGTTGACTTTCGAAGAGGAAGGTGGAAAACACGCTTTTAGGCATACTACTTCACATATACTCGCTCAAGCCGTAAAGAGATTATTTCCTGAAGTGAAGCTGGCAATCGGGCCGTCAATTGACAATGGATTCTACTATGATTTTGATTTGGATACAACCTTTACCCCGGAAATTTTGGAAAAGATAGAAGAAGAAATGAGAAAAATCGTTAAAGAGGGTCTGTCTTTAGAAAGATTTGAACTTTCTAGACAAGAAGCCATTAAGATGATGGAAGAGAAAGGTGAAATTTATAAGGTTGAATTAATTCAAGATCTACCTGAGGATGCTGTAATATCTTTTTATAAACAGGGTGATTTTGTTGACCTGTGTGCCGGACCTCATCTTCCTTCTACTGCGAAGGTAAAGGCGATCAAGCTTTTAAATGTTGCCGGTGCATATTGGAGAGGCAGCGAGAAAAATAAAATGCTTCAAAGGATTTACGGTACTTGTTTTACAAAAAAGAGTGATTTAGACGAATATCTAACCAGGCTGGAAGAAGCAAAAAAGAGAGACCATAGAAAACTTGGCCGAGAGTTAGATTTGTTTAATATATTGGAAGAGGGACCGGGTTTTCCTTTCTTTATGCCAAAAGGAATGACTTTGAGAAACATACTTGAGGACTTCTGGAGAGAAGAGCACAAAAAGAGGGGCTATCAAGAAATCAAGACTCCAATCATTCTTAATGAAGATTTATGGCATCGCTCCGGGCATTGGGACCACTATAAAGAAAATATGTATTTTACCAAGATTGATGAAGGTGATTTTGCTATTAAGCCAATGAATTGCCCGGGTGGCATGCTGGTATACAAACGAAGGATGCATTCGTACAGAGACTTACCGCAGAGAATGGCGGAATTGGGATTGGTTCACAGGCATGAATTATCCGGTGCCTTGCATGGGTTGATGAGAGTAAGATGTTTTACTCAGGATGATGCGCATATATTCATGCTCCCATCACAGGTAAAAGAAGAAATCATTAAAGTTATAGATCTTATTGATTATTTCTACGGTGTATTCGGCTTCAATTATCATGTTGAGCTTTCTACAAGACCGGAGAATTCAATGGGTTCTAATGAACAGTGGGAAGTTGCTACCAATGGGCTGAGAGAAGCTTTAGAAGAAAAAGGAATAAAGTATAAAGTGAATGAAGGAGATGGTGCGTTCTATGGACCAAAGATTGACTTCCATCTTGAAGATTCAATAGGGCGTACCTGGCAGTGCGGAACCATTCAGCTTGATATGCAAATGCCTGAATTGTTTGACCTTACCTATACCGGCAGTGATGGAGAAAAGCATAGACCGGTTATGATTCATAGAGTTGTATTCGGCAGTATTGAAAGATTTATTGCAATCTTGACTGAGCACTACGCAGGTGCATTCCCAAGTTGGATCGCGCCGATACAAGTGAAGGTCCTTGCTATTGCAGACAAACATCACGAATACGTACTGAGTTTACAAAAGCGATTTGAACAAGAGGGTATTCGTGTTGAGGTTGATTTGAGAAATGAAAAGATTGGTTATAAGATTAGAGAGGCGCAGCTTGAAAAGATACCATATATGCTTGTAATAGGCGATAAGGAGATGGAATCCAATGCTGTTGCCGTGAGATCCAGAAAAGAAGGGGATCAGGGTGTTATGTCGATAGAAGAGTTTGTTAACAAGATAGAAGAAGAAGTAAAAAATAAAGCTAATAATTGATATGAAGTTCACGGTTGATAGTTGATAGCTCACGAAGGAGAAATCTGTGAACTGTGAACTATCAACTATTATTATGTATATTTTCTCTCAATTAGCAGAAAATAATTTTGACAATCTTATGAATTTGAGGGGGAATATTACGCATGAAAAAAGTTTTTCTATCATTATTGATTTTAGCGGTAACCGCTAGCTCATGTTATTATTACTATCAAACATGGACAACAGAATCTGTATTATCAAAGTATGGTTCTCGTGGGCAGGAAGTCAAGGATGTACAATATAAGCTGGCAATATGGGGTTACTATAATGGTGATGTTGATGGAGTCTATGGTTGGCGTACTGCTCAAGCTGTAAGAAACTTTCAAAGAAAGAATGGGCTTACAGTTGATGGTATTGCAGGTCCTCAGACTCTTGGAGCACTCGGCTTGCCTACTGG
>JBFWMP010000181.1:0-5128 GCA_050251575.1 Clostridia bacterium | reverse complement strand
AATGACATAAAAACTTATCTATTGCACCACCCGTAAGGGTGGTTGTTTTATTATTGATTCTTTGCATCTACAGCTTCTTGTATTGTCTTCTTCAACTGCTCTACATCAGGAATAATACTTACATATTTGATAACCCCATCAATACATATGGTAGGAATATTTTGAACACCCAGCTGAAGCATACAAACAACAGCTTCCTTATCTTTAACCTTATGTTCGGTATAGGTTACTTTGTCGCCAAAATCAGCAGCAGCAGCTCTTACGGCTTCCATCATATACTGACATGGTGCACATGATTCGGAATCCAAGGTGATAACATCTATAATTACTTGTTTCTCTTTTGCATATTCAGGAAGTTTTACTTCTATTCCTTCAAGGACATTGGTGTATTCAAGAAATTCAGCTACTTCGCCGTGTACCAGACTAGTTACCGCTTTGACGTTTTCTACCGGAGTAGCAAAGGGCATATCACAGCCTGGAGCAAGAATATAACCTTTTGTTCCTCCAATAGCCATACAGTTTTTAGCATCGTTAATGTTATCCATTGGTGTGCCGAAAAGCATAGTAACAGTTAATTTGATGTTACCCCCAACGGAAACGCCATATCTTTCACATGTTTCTTTTACAAATTCGAGAGGTATATTTTCATCAATAGAAATGTTATGAGGATTGCATTTGCACATTTCTTCAATATTGTTTTTTGCGTTGCCGCATACAAAGAACGAGCATCCTTTTTCTCTTGATTTAACATAATCAAATATTGGTGTCGCATATGGAGAAACAAATTCTGCAAAGTTATCCGGTGAGATTTGTGAAACCATAGGATCTACCACAGCTATGATATCTACTCCGGCATCAAGATACATTTCTGATGTTCTGATACAAACCTTTTGGCAAAACTCCATTAATTGATGAACATTTTCAGGTTCATCAATCATTTCATAAAATATATCAGTACCCATCAAATGAAGTGCAAGGGTGAAAGGACCTGTGATTAGCCCGTAAATAGCAATTTTATCTCCAAGTTCTTTTGTTATTCTTCTGGTTGCATCCAATACGATGGGGAATCTGCCATCATTTTCACTGGGTATTTTTAAATCTTCAAGTTTCTTGCCGAGCTCCAGTGGATGAGTTGCAACAGAGGGAGGATTTGTTTCTGCGTATTTTAATTCACACCCCATTGCTTCTGCTTCTACCTGTAAGTCGAAGAGGGCGGGGAGTCCATCAGGCTGATAAGTTTCATAGGCCTTGATCACACCATTAACAATATGGTCGCTATTTTTGAAAAAATCTTCTGCACTAACATCTATCAAGCTGGCTGCATGACATCCTACAAAAGGAACCCAGGGGGTCCGTTCTACTTCTTTATTATACAGTGCATCTAATACTAATTGTTTGGAATTCATTGTAAAATCCTCCTTGAGTGTCATTTATTCTTACACTATAGTAGCTTATTTATTTCTATAGTTATATAAATCTGTTTGGAAATGTTGTATTATTTTATGGAATATTGATAAAAAATTATCAAGAAACAGAATAAAGATGAGAAAGTACAAAAAACAATAATATTTTTCAATATCTTCTTAGTCTAAAGTAGTACTATAAAAAAAGAAATACGGTTCCTTTCATTTACATAAATAAATGGTTATGATACTATATATGTGAATATATACTATAGATAAGGAAGAGAGAAGTCATGAAGCCATTCAATAAAAGAGATGATGTTGGATTTGACTTAGATAGAGCTATAGGCTGTGTTGAGACCTATAGTCATACTGTAGGAGTCGGATGTTTTATTATTGATACTTACGGTGACACTCTTTATCATACCGAAAAGAATAAAAATTTCTGCGATTTATGCCAAAAAATGCAGAAAAAAGCTAGTGAACAAAATACTTGCGAAAATGTTCACTTATATGGAAGTTATCAAGCAGAAAGGTTTGGCGGAAAATATATCTTTTTTTGTCCTATGGGATTAGTGCACTGGGCATCTCCTGTCAGTGTGGATGGGATGATGAGGGGTGCTATTCTTGGAGGCCCTGCTCTGATGGTAGATCCCGAAGAATTTTTAATCGAAGAAATATTTAAGAAAAACAACATAGATTTAGCATCTGTTGAGGAATTTGATCAGTATATTAGCGAGATTCCCATTATTCAGCCTGAAAAAGTAAATAGTGCATCTGAGACGTTATTTATATTTGCCGCTTATATTTCTGACATTCAACCGTCTTTGTATCTCCATGACAGAGAGAATCTAGAACAGCAGTCAGATATATCCGAATATATACATTATATTAAGACAATGGGTGGAGATGATAGTAAGATACAAGGCTATCCTCTTGAAAAAGAAAGAGAGCTTCTTTCTCTTATTTCTATGGGAGACAAAACAGGTTCTCAAAAAGTATTAAATGAGATATTCGGGCATATATTTTTCTCTACCGGAGGTAATTTTGATATTATTAAGGCAAGAGTGCTTGAACTGATAGTATTGCTTTCCAGGGCAGCATTAGAAGGGGGAGCAGATGTAGAACAAATTTTCGGTTTAAATTATAGATATCTTACGGAGATTCATGGGTTTAGAACAGTAGAAGACTTGACCTATTGGCTTTCAAAAATAATGATAAGGTTTACGGATTGTGTTTTTAATCTTAAAGATGTAAAACATGTGGATGTGATTTATAAAGCAGTAGATTATGTAAAAAGAAATTATATGAGAAAAATCACACTGGAAGAAGTCGCAGCACATGTCTACTTGAGCTCATCTTATTTTAGTAAAATATTTAAAGATGAAATGGAATGTAATTTCAGCACATATCTCAACCAGGTAAGAATTGAAATAAGTAAAAAACTTTTGTTGGATGACGTTATACCGCTTGTTGATATATCTAATCTTGCAGGATTTGAAGATCAAAGTTATTTTTCTAAGGTATTTAAGAAGATCACTAAAGTTAGTCCGGGTAAATACCGCGAGTCCAGGGGACAATATCGGTAAGTCAAGATAACAGTGATATTATTAGCCTAAGAGGCTAAAATATATATTTATTTATAGGAGGAACTTATCATGAGTATTTTAAATGAAATTTCCCAATACCTACAGCAGGGAAGAGCAAAAAATGTCAAGGAATTAGTGCAAAAGGCAATTGATGAAGGAATGGATGTAAAAACAATTCTTGAAGAAGGACTTTTATCTGGAATGAGCATCATTGGCGAAAAGTTTAAAAACAATGAAGTATACGTTCCTGAAGTTCTTATTGCTGCAAGAGCAATGAATGCAGGTACAGAGTTATTAAAACCATTACTGGCATCCAGTGGTATAAAAGCTGCAGGCAAAGTCGTACTCGGTACTGTAAAAGGTGACCTTCATGACATCGGAAAGAATTTAGTCAGAATGATGATGGAGGGAAAAGGATTAGAAGTAATAGATTTAGGAATAGATGTTCCGGCAGAAAAGTTTGTAGCAACTGCTAAAGAACAAGGTGCACAAATTATTGCTTGTTCAGCTCTTTTGACTACAACAATGGGTGAGATGAAGAGTGTTGTTGAGGCTGCTAAAGAAGCAGGAATTAGAGAAAATATAACTATTATGGTTGGTGGAGCACCTGTAACGGATAATTTCTGTCAGAGCATTGGTGCTGATATCTATACACCGGATGCTGCTACAGCATCTGATGCAGCTGCTAAAGCTTGTAAAACGGCATAATTAAAATAAAATAGCGTGACAAGGGGACGGGGTTGCTGACACAGGTTTGTGTCAGCAACCCCGTCCCCTTGTCACATGTATCCTTCTTTCATTATTTCCAAAAATCAAATAAATCTTCATTGTTTACAACTATGATAAATGTTATAATCTCTAATTATAACGAGACTAAAAGATGGGCCCCCGCCCTACCTCTATAGGTGGTGGGTACCATTTAGCTTTTCAGGCGGTGAGGATATCCCCCGCTTCGTTGAAATGGTGTGTTGTAATTGCTTGCGCAATTACTTCCGTTATTATAAGATGGATATATTGTATAAAGAAAAGTGGGAATAAGATGAGTATAGTAGTGATGGGCGTTGACCATTTAACACCTGTTGAGATCCGGGAAAAAGCTTCATATACATCAGGGGAATATCAGAAAGCTTGTAAGTATCTGCAAGATGAGGATGCGATTGAAGAATTCGTAATTTTGTCTACCTGTAATAGGAGTGAAGTATATTGTACATTATCGCACAATGAAGCAGGTCAAAAGGCATTGTTTGGCTTTTTTAGTAACTTTCATGGGATCAGTGAAAAGGATATCCGGAAATATAGTTTTTATAAATGTGATGAACAAGCGGTGTTGCATCTGTTTGAGGTTGCTTGCGGACTAAAGTCTCTAGTGATAGGCGAAGACCAGATTTTAGGGCAGATTAAAACTGCACATACGGAAGCAATGCTTAGAAAAAATACATCTGCAGTTTTAAACCGTTTATTTTTTTCTGCTGTGACTACAGCAAAAAGTGTAAAAAATTGCACCGGAATATCAAAAAATTCTCTTTCAATCAGCTCAGTAGGTGTAAAATTTATTGAAGAATATTTTAATGGAGAAATACGTGATAAAAAGGTACTTTTGATAGGTACAGGAAAGATGGGAAGGCTAGCGGTAAAGAAGTTATTGTCTGCCGGTGTTAACAGCATTATTATGACAAATAGAACACATCATCATGCGCTGCAGCTGCAAAAAGAGGTGAAAGGTACATCTATCATTTCTTATGAAGAACGTTATCAATATATAAATGATGTTGATGTGATTATTTCTTGTACTAGTAGCCCTCATTGTACAATAACTTATGATAAGTTTTATACGATATATGATCAACGTAAAGAAGTATGTCTATTGGACCTTGCAGTACCGAGGGATATTGAAAGAGAGATTTCCAGTATAAAGGGAGTCAGCCTTTTTACGATTGATGATCTTGATAAAGTCGTGAAAAGAAACCTTCAAAATCGATATGATTATTATGAACAGGCTCAAGACATTATCTATGCTTCGGCTAAAGAATTTGCAAGTTGGATGGAAGAATATAAGAGGCTTGAAACAGTAAAATTACTTCATAGCTATGGAAATGAAGTTTTGGAAAGACAATATAGATATGCTGTAAAAAAGTT
>JBFWMP010000180.1:0-5229 GCA_050251575.1 Clostridia bacterium | reverse complement strand
CATTCTGAGCGGCAGCGAAGAATCTTATTACTATGTCTCAGATCCTTCGCTCTGCTCAGGATGACAACCAAGGCTGGTTATTAAAGTAGTATCTTTAACACTTTATGTTTATTATCCTTGAATATCTTTTTTCTTAAAGAATTTTGCTATAAAAGGTCTGGCAATGAGGAACAGAAGCCCTAAAATCGTAAGTGTAGGGAGTAGGCGGATTATTCCGATGACCAGGTTTCCTAACGCTCTTATAGTATCCTCAAAGCTATCCATAAGTGCATCTAATAGTCTTTCACCGTAGCCATTGGATTTGATTCGCAGATTTTCAGGTACTTTTTCATGAAGTTCTATGGTGATGGTGGAGAATTCTACCAGGTTATCCCATTTGCGTAGGGAGCCTTTTAATCTTTCAATCTCATAGGTAATCTCAGTTATTCTTTTTTCCAGCTGCAGCATAGTATTTAAGTCATTTGCTTTTTTAAGATATTCCATCACTTTTTCACGTTCAGCTTCATACATTTGAGTCCGATATTTTGCATCATAGTATTGATCAGTGATTTCTTCACTATTGGTTCGATCGTCTAACACGGTTCCCATGCTTCTAACTTCAGTTAGGACATTTTCAAATTTGTTCTGAGCCACTCTTAATACGATGGAGCCTTCTTTTCTGTATTTTTCAGGATCTGAGGATATCTTGGTGGAGCGGATGTTGGAGCTTTGAAGATATCCGATGCCGGAGTTTTGTACTATAGAATTAATCATTTTAAATTTGGTGTCAAAATCTTCTACCTCTAATACCATAAAAGAATTAAAGATTACCTTGCGATCAGCTAAAATAGGGTTTGTAGAGTTTTGAGCTTCCATTATCGCAAGACTGTCGGCAGGAGCGTTTGCTTTTTCTTCTGATTTTGCTTGTTCTTGCGGTGCCATTTGTGGAGCAGTCTCCTTTGAGCTGCCATTATTCATAGCTGTTGATTTATTCGACGCCGGACTTGCCGAGTCGAATGCAGCCATCTCACTTTTTTTGCTTGAACTGCAGCCAATGATAGACGTGCTAAGCGATATCAAAATGAAACAAATCATTAACCAGCTTAATATTTTTTTCATGATTGAAGCCTCCTAATTATTTTTAGTAGTTAGACTTAATAGAGAGGTTTTTTGTTCCAAGGATATATTTGACATTTTTTTTTAAGTAGTATATGATACAAAATGAAATAACAGAAGAGAAATTTACCGGTAGTAAGGGGAGATGATAATAGTGATATTACAGTTCTTAGGGAATAAGGATAAAACAATACTCTTGCTTTTATCAGTGATATTTATATTAAGCATCGCTTTATTCTTTGTGGGTTTGACAATCTTTTCGTCCTTGCCTAATCAGGTGTATAAGTTATCTGCAGAAAACAAGGATCTTAAAGAACTGATTATGCATCAGACAGATCAGTTGGAAGAGTATAAGGCATTAGCGGATTTTATAAATGAAGAGAATATTTCACTGCAAAATACGATTAAGATGTTTGCATTAGATGGAAAGAAGCCTGTTTATTATACCAATCCCACTACTGAAATCAGTCGTGGCAGTGTCTCCAGATTTCGCAAGATGGATTATGTGGGGGAGTGGCTTGGAACGGCATATACCCCTTCTGTTGAAGAATGTGGTAATGACAGAGGGATTACTTCCTCAGGGAATGCAATTATACCCGGCTACTCGATTGCAGTAGATAAAAACTATTGGAATTACGGTCAAAGGTTCTATATTCAAGGGATTGGGATAGTGGAAGCGATGGATACGGGTGGTGCTATTACCGGGAGGGAGAGGTTTGACTTTGCCATGTTTGATAAAGAGGCAGCGCTTCGTTTCGGAGAAAGAAAAAAGAAGGTATGGCTTATTCAAGAATAGAAAAAGCAAGGGAAGTTCCCTTGCTTCTTTAATTTATACTGTTGATGAGATCTATAAAACCCTGAGCACTTCTACACTGCAAATCAATATAGAAAGAGCCGGCTTTTTCTATAATATTTACACTATTAAAAGCACGTATGTTTTCTTTATATCTTCTGTATTTACTTAATTCATTAGAACACTTATAGCTTTTTTGAATGATTTTGTTCATTTCCTTGTAATATTCCAGTGGATTTGCCAGCAGATACAACTTTGCCATGCAACTGCTGTTTTCATCTATCTCAAAGGACATCAAGGCACTTTCGGTAGACAGGATATTTGCTAGCTTTATGACTAAATTCGCTGATATAGGGACCGCGCTGTCCAGGTTAAAATAATCACCTTTTTGCATCCGGTCAACATCCATAAATATGCTCCTTTCGAATTTTAAAAGCCGTTATCAAATGAGATTCTTCTTATATATATTATATATCATTTTTGGAAAAGATAAAACTAAATTTATCGCCAAATTTCAAAATAATATTTGATTTTTCCTAAGATATGTGTTATATTTTTTAAGTAGCTTAAGCATACTTATAATTGCTTGAGTTATTGTAGTTATTCCGCTTAAAGGGTTGGGGCATCTGCTGAACTAACTATCCCGTGGATTAGGGCATCGGTTGAACTAACCTACCCCCGTGGTGGAGAAAATTATCATAGATTGGGGGACAGTATCATGAATACTTATTCAAGACACTGTATTATGGAGCTTTGGGAATGTAATAATGAATTCCTTGATAACAGGGAGCTCGTTGAGAGAGTAATGGTAGAGGCTGCATTGGAAGCGGGAGCAGAAGTTAGAGAAGTTGCTTTCCATAAGTTTGCGCCTCAAGGAGTATCAGGGGTGGTAGTAATCTCTGAATCTCATTTGGCTATCCACACTTTCCCTGAACACGGATATGCAAGCATAGATGTGTTTACCTGCGGAGAGAGAATTGATCCTCAAGTAGCTGCGCAGCTTATTGCGAAAAAACTGGGATCAAAGAAAATCTACGAAGCGAACTTAGAACGTGGAATGGGCGAGATGACTATAGTGGATAATTTTAAGAATAAGACACACACAGCGTAAAAGCGAAGATGGGCACTTTGATTATAATCAAAGTGCCCATTTGTTATTATGACAGCAGGGGCATTAAAAATCCCATTATCAAGCCTAATAAAGCGCCTAGCCATATAATTGCCTTCAACTCTTTATCGATGATGCTTAGAATTAATTCTTCCACTTCAAGAACATCAAAATCACTAATCCGCTTTTCAACGATTCCGGGGATGTCAATCATTACAGTAATGGAATGAATATTTTTTTTCACTAAGTTGATAAAAACATTGATTGCCAATTTCTTTATTTCATGAATCTTACTTTGTGATTGCTGAGTTATTTGTTTTATTTCTATATCCAGAATATGATGCATTTCATCCTGAACCATGGATTCTATCGTTGTACGGGAGTTAGAAAAAAGAAGCTCCTGTATCTTATTAGAGATAGAATGCTTCATATTTCCTACAATACTTTTGTTTAAGCTCAGTGCCATCTTAATCAATGGGTGGTTCAATTGAGTTTCCATATAATTCTCCAAGCTATTAGAAATATAAGAGGATAATTTTTCAGCTACATCAGGAGAATTGATCCGTTGGCACAAAAAATTTACTGCATCATTTTCAATAGTTGAAAGTATCTTTTCTGATTCTTGTTCGTCCAATGCATAGGAAAAAATATCGTTGATTTTTTTATCATCATTTTCCAATTCGAGAATCTTCTGGTCAATAAATTCTTCTATTTTTTGTTGAAAAAGCGGAGAAAGCAGCGTATCAATAATGATTTCATCCGTTAAAAGTTTTTCGCCTACTGCAGTGCCTACGCTTTTAGCAAGGCGTGCTTTTTCCCGTGGGATAATGCCGGGAGTGAAAGGAATTTTCATGCCAAAGATGTATTTTGGAGTCAGAGGGCGAAACAGCATCTTTATAGCGATAAAATTTGTGATATAACCAATTAAGGCACCCACTGCTGGTGCGGTAATATATGTATAATTCATAATGTTTTAGCTCCTTTTATTGAGACAATCTATCTAATATTATAATATTATTCCACTAATTTCATAAAAGGTCAATAATATTGTTAAGATACAGATGAGAATAAAGTATAGGATGTTTTTATGACTGGTTTTGTGGTAAAATCATTAGGAAGATGTTAGAAGTGGTTTTAATTTGCTAATATAGCTTTATAAGGAGAAAATGCTATGGACTTTTTTGTGACATTGAATCAAATAGTGGTTTTATTTATGCTTTTGGTTGTAGGATTTATTGTACGTAAGCTAAATATTGTGGATAATTCTTTTAGTAAGAATTTATCGAACCTATTGTTTAACATTGTATTGCCGGCAATGATTATTAATGCGATGAATTATCCATTTTCTATTGAAGTTTTGAAGGATGGAGCTTGGCTTATTGTGATATGTCTTGGGGTATTGTTGTTTTCTGCTTTTACAGCAGCAGTGGCATTGAAATTTCTCAAGGTAGATCCGCTTTCACGTAATGTTTTCCAGTTTGGTATCTTATTCTCAAACTTCGGATTTATGGGATATCCGGTAGTTGAAGCCTTGTTTGGCAAAGAAGGTATTTTATATGCTTCTTTATTTAGCTTACCTATCTATATTTTGTTTAACTCTCTAGGGGTGATGATTTTTCAAAGAGGAGAAGCAAAGTGGATGAGCATGAACTTTAAAAAGGTGGTTAATCCTCCTATGATTTCGGTGTTTATAGGATTGTGCATATTTTTGTTTTCCATCAAGCTTCCTACATCTATAGCGATGTCTATTTCAATGGTTGGGAGTACTATCACACCGTTATCCATGATTCTTTCGGGTATTATTCTAGCAAATGCCGCGTTCTCCAAGATGTTTTTAAATTACAAGGTATATATTGTGAGTTTTATTCGATTAATTTTTATTCCGGTTATACTGCTCTTGGTGTTGAAATTATTTGATTTAGATCTGTTAATGATAGGGATACCTGTAGTCATCACAGCAATGCCTATTCCTGCAAATTCAGCAATATTGGCTGAAAAGTTTGATGGAAATGCTTATTTAGGTGCGCAGTCAGTATTTATATCAACATTATTATCAATACTGACCATTCCTATGATTGCATTTTTCTTATAAGAAGCAGCCAAACAAGGGGGCGGTTCATCCATTTGATGAGAATCAAATGGATGAACCGCCCTAGTGTAGTGAAGAAGTCCGTATTCTGTCATTGTGAATGAAAAGTAGTGTAATGTAGTAGGTTTTAAGTTGCTTATGTGC
>JBFWMP010000179.1:1446-5246 GCA_050251575.1 Clostridia bacterium | reverse complement strand
TAACCTTTGCTTTATATATTCCATAGGAATATTTTAGCATTAGAATATTCATTAATAAAATATAAAAATAAAGAATATGATTATCACCAAGTAAAAAACTTGGCTATAAACATATTATACGAGGGGTAGTGTTATGGAATATTATTTGGCAGTATATTCATCGGTGACATTAGCAAACAGGATAAAAAAAAATATACCTTGGGATGGAGATTATATAGGGGTTATATACGCTCCTAGATCCCTTACTAAAGGTGGGTGCAGCCATGCGCTAAGATTCAAGAAAGCGAAGCTCTTCACTGTAAGGCAATTATCACAAGAGATGGGAATTAAAATTAGAGGTTTATATAAAGAGACCACAGTGGAAGGTAAGAAAGAATATCAAGAGATACAGTAATAAAATAAGTTAAAGTTAAGGTGCCAGGGAGAGTACTGAAAAAGTATGATTAAGCAAAAGAAACTCGAGCTGTCATCCTGAACGTAAGTGAAGGATCTTAGCACTTAAGCAACTTTTAAGATTCTTCATTTCACTTCGTTTCATTCAGAATGATACAAGACGGGCTTTTTCAGCGGTTTCCCAGGCACCTTAACTTATTTTATTTAGTAGCTAGCTATTTGATTAACTGCTTTTAAAACTTTGTTGACATCTTTTCTGGTGTTAAAATGTCCAATGCTTAATCGAATAGTGCCTGTGTGGAGAGTGCCAATTGTCTGATGTGCCATATAAGCGCAATGAAGGCCTGCTCTTGAAGCAATATTATAATTCTCATCCAGTTCATTGCAAACTTCCACACAATCCCTACCTTCAATATTGATGGATATGACACCTACACGCTGTTCAAGTTCTTGTTTACCATATACACTTACTTTTTTAATGCTATATAGTCCTTCAAGCAAGGATTTTGTAAGTTCTTGTTCATGTCTCATAATCTCGGTAATACCGGTTTTTAATATATATTTCGCACCCTCATTTAGTCCTGCAATTCCAGGAGTGTTCAGTGTACCACTTTCATATCTATCAGGTGCAAAATCAGGTTGATAGAAGCTTTCAGAAATACTGCCTGTTCCTCCTTCTTTTAAAGTATCTAGCAGCAGACCCTCACGAATGTAGAGACCGCCGGTACCTTGGGGTCCCAGAAGACCTTTGTGACCAGGGAAAGCCAGTATGTCAACGTTCATTTTTTCTACATCAACGGGATATATGCCGGCTGTCTGAGCAGCATCTACCATATAGATAAGATTATATTTTCGGGCTAGTTTTCCTATCTCATTAACCGGATTAATAGTACCTGTAACATTCGAGGCGTGAGTGACTACAATCATTTGAGTATTTTTCTTAATATGTTTCAGTATCTCAATAATATTTACTTGCCCTTCAGCGTCAGCTTTTGCGATAGAGAGTGCTACACCTAGACTTTCTAGTTTCTTTAAAGGACGTAGAACAGAATTATGTTCCATACTGGTTGTAATAACATGGTCACCAGGTTTTAATATACCTTTTATGCCCATATTTAAGGATTCGGTGGTATTACTTGTAAAAGAAATGCATAAAGGATTGGGTATACTAAAAAGTTGGCTGATATTTTCGCGGCATTCATATATTTTTTCACTTGCAATCATAGCCATTTTATGACCGCTTCTGCCGGGATTGGCTCCGTAAGACTTCATACAATTGATCATTTCTCTATATACCAGTTCAGGTTTAGGCCATGATGTTGCTGCATTATCTAGATATATCATATAATCAACACCTTCAAGAAAATTCTAAGGTAAAAAATATCGGTGATGCAAGCATCACCGATATTTTTTTGTAATAGTTTAGTGATTGTCTTATAAGTCACAAGGGTAAATTTCATCTGCTTGCGGTGGATAGAAGTCACCTGGGAATGGCTCGGTATCAAAATTGTCACATGCACTAATTTCTGAGAAATCTCTACATTCTCTAAATGGAGTGCAGTAAGGCTCTTCCATTTTTCCGACTTTAAGCTGAACTCTACCGATTACTTTAGGTACGATAAATATGCCTATAGCTAATGTTAACGCACACCTATCGTTATCGCTGTTGCAATCACATTCTATAGTACTATCTAGTACCTTGCCTCTTGTTTCAACAATGATATCAAATTTGAATTCTGGTCGTGTATCAGGGTGATACAAGACAATATCAAGAGGTATTTTTGGAAGCTGACTCGGTATTTCAAAACATTTCCCGCCACATCTTAAAATTACTGTAATACTCGCTCTTACAGTCATTTTTACTCTTCTACAATCCTCACTAATCATAGAGCTCTTAAGTACTTCAAGATTTTCGACGACTCCATTGTGAAATTTTACATCAATATCACAGGTTTCGGGGTCTATTCCCGATGGGAGATTAACTCTTATATCATCGAAACATACCTTTTTTAAGCAGCTGTCAAATACCTTATCTACAAGTATGCATTCAAAGTCTCTTTCGTATGGATAGGTAAAGTTATTCATGCGGAAACCCTCCTTATTTTATTATTAAGCATTATTAATTGATAACTTCTCACTTTAGTATATACATCCTATTGGTAAAGTGTTACATGTGTATCTTACAATTCTTATACTTATAACTTGTAAATTCATACCTGACGTCTATGTATCATTAATACCGAGCTCTTATAATAATATATGTTTTATAAAGTAAACTGTTACTGTCATATGTAATAATTTAGTGAAACTAATTAAGTAATTCT
The DNA here is from genome assembly GCA_050251575.1 of Clostridia bacterium. Lineage (GTDB taxonomy): Bacteria > Bacillota > Clostridia > SK-Y3 > SK-Y3 > X23. The sequence continues at coordinate 2,529 of JBFWMP010000179.1, read as the reverse complement.
GTTCTGGAAATTATCAGTTTAAGGAAAGTACTTATAATCCAGGCATATACATATAGTAAGAAAGAATAGGTATTTTTAGGAGGTGCTAGTATGCAGCCGAAAATGTTTGTGGTAAAAAAAAGCAGTGGTCTCATATACAACTTTTACATTTCAAGGATAGGAGGGATTTGCTATAAAATTTACTCGCTTCATAATAATCAAAAGGTAGATCCTTTTGAGATAAGCGTCACGGACGAAAAAGTCTTTGAATTAAGCGTCGATATAGATGAGGAGGATAACATCCATATTTTGTGTCTCACAGACGAAGGAGATCTTAAGTATTTTGTAAATAAGGAAAATATTTGGGATAATAAGGTTATTTCACACTTTGATTTACGCTCAAATATTATAAAATCCTTGTTTATACATATAGTAAATAAAAAAGCATATGTAATGTATGCTGCTAGCAATTTAATGAACACAAATCTTTGGACAGTTTATTTTAAAGCGTGGAATGGTACCAAATGGAGCAGTATGAATATCGGTATAACAATTTCTGATAAAGAATTTCTCCCTTACTATGCAGTTGTAGATAATCAAAATAATATTCATGTTATTTATAAGAGCTCCAGTAGTAAGGGTTCGCAAATGTTCTACAGAAAGTTTCATGAGCAGTTTTCTTTATGGAGTTCACCGGAGAAGGTTGTAAATTCTCCTGAATTTATCGGATATTATTATATTTTTTGTGGTACAAATGGTATTGTTCACTTGATATGGTCAACAGCTACAGGTACTAATTTTAAATTATCATATAAAAGGATGAGCACGAAGGTATTAAATAATAAACTTCATGATAGAGTAGTAACATTAAGTACGTCCAACTATCCATATCTGCAGCCTGTAATTCTTGAAATCGATAAAAGGATATGGATAATATGGAAAGAGCACGGAACATTCTATGGGTGCGAGGTTGAGCAGTCCGGCTTGTCCAGCAGCAGTACTACGCAAATACAGAGTTCTGATAGTACTACAGCAGTTTTAGTAGAATTTATAAGTAACTATGAGATAGAGAAGCAAAGTTTTAATGGACATCTTCTATATGGT
>JBFWMP010000179.1:0-1346 GCA_050251575.1 Clostridia bacterium | reverse complement strand
ATTCTTTAAGCTGCGGGATAATGTCTCGTATCTGATTTTTATGAGTATATTTTAACAAATCAACGCTTTTTGCCAATACTTGTGCGCCATTGACAGGAAGTCTGGAATACACTTCATCATAGAGCTCTGTTATCTTTAGACATTCCTTAATAGCCGCATCTAAATTTTCTGTATTTAACTTTTTGATAATAGGTAGGCTGCCTGACATCAGTTTGTTTAATAAATCAACTTTGAGTTTTCTTTCTGTAAAATCTTCGGGTAAAAATAGTAAAGGTTTTTTAGTAGATATACAATCCTGAAGGATACCCATTCCTGGTTTCGATATTACCATTTCACTTGCATTAACAAGGTCGGTGCCATTGTTAAACAGCTGGGCTTTGATAATACCTGGGTGAAAGGGGAACTTATTGTTTTCCAAGCCGCTTGCTACAACAATCCTGTATTCTGTTTTCAGATGATTGACTGCATTGTAGAAATTATATAATCCACTGTATACATTTTCCATTACTGCTGATCCACCATGAATGAGGATGAATTTTTCTTTAGGAGGTAAGCCCAGCATTGTATTTACTGTTTGTTTATCTATTGTCATCTGTCTTGAAATAATAGGGATAGGAATATAAATGCAATTCATATCAGGGAGTATCGGAGGCCGCTGCAAGTTAATATGAAAAAAGATATCATGTTGGTTAGCAGTTTGGCGTACCATCTGTTTAAATGAAGCTGTTTTTTTATCATCATCAGCTTGCGTATTTATATCTCCATGATATAAGCAGCAACTAATACTTTTTTCTGAAAACATTCTTTTTAGGTTAGAATTATTTGCAAAGAAATCATTAATAAACACAGAAGTACTATGCAATCTTTTAAGTATTTTTTTATCAGTAGGCGATATATTTTTCTTGACTTGTTTCGCAGTCTTTTTAACGAGAGAGTAATAATGAAACAAGTTATAGACTTCACATTTATATGGAGACACATTAGTACTTAGAAATTTGAGCATACAATCCGGTGCTAGACAAGCGATTGGCTTATCAGTATTTTTTCGTAAATTCTCTACCATTGCTATAAATCTTACTGAATGTCCAAAGCCAGAATTTAAAAGACTTGTAATCATAATGATACCCTCATATTATTAGAAATATTACATTCTCTATTTATATGCTAGAGAGCCTGTCTACTATGCATGCCGCTATACGAAGAAATTTTCATACCTATATATGAACCAATCTAAAGACATAGGCATATTATGTTAAGGAAAAGAAATGTTGGAGGATTTAAGCATGGATATATGTATGATAGGTACAGGGTATGTAGGACTTGTTACAGGAACATGCCTGGCAGAG
>JBFWMP010000178.1:0-5283 GCA_050251575.1 Clostridia bacterium | reverse complement strand
TAAAACATTACAGTCTGCCATTGAGAGAACAAACGGTATAAAATTCTTATCAATTCTTCCAAGAAAATGTACATTATTCAGTTTGTATTCTCTACAATATTTCTCTAATTCGGGTTTATCATCACCATCTCCGAATAATAGAAACTGTATATTTGGTTGAATTTCTCTAATTATTTTTGCGGCATCAAGTAGCAGTAATAATCCATTTGCTCTTCGGATGGATCCAGTATAGACTACGTTGAAGCTAGATTCATCACATAAAGATCCTAGACTCTCCATCCTGTAGGTTTCTTTCTTAATATTAAACTGAGCCAAATCAACACCGTTGTTTATATGATGTACTTTTTCCTTATCAATGTATTTTGTCCAACCTTTATCAACGATATAGTCCCATCCACCCTCAATCGAGAATATAATTTCATCTGCTCGAATAAACATGGATTTTTCTCTATGATATAGGTACTTGATGATTGGATTCTTTTCAGAAATATTGAGATATTCTACAATTGAAAGTGGCCAGAGGTCTCTGATATCAATAATAAACCTAATATTGTATTTTTTGCATATATCTGCAATCGCACGATAATTAATGCAATTCACATCAGCTACAATTACATTCGGGATATCAAATTTTCCGATATTCCTTTTTAACCGCCAACCAAACTCAAGCATATTTACTATTCTTGATAATCCATTACCAGCATAATTTGAACATCGAATATGAAGATACTTTAATCCATCGTAATCTTCTTCGATGAACGCTCTATTATCACTAATTAAATTTATATCAGTTCCATGAATAGTACTTGCTGTCACTAACAAAACCTCATGTCCGATATTTTTAAAAAAATGAGCAAATTTTTGCGTTTTCTCTCGCATCTCGTATTTAGGAGGCATCGCATAATGACTAACAAACCAAATTTTCATTATTTTATTTCCAACCGTTCATTGTATTGAAAAACCACTTCTTCTGCAGCTCTCACCACGTCTCTTCTCTCTTCAGCCTGGGTAATCACATATCCGATTCTTTCTGCACTGTTTTGAACAATATTCACACTATCCCCTTCTTTCTTTGAAAAGTGAATCATAATGACTTCATTCGAAAGGCTAGAAGGTATAGTGATTTCCCCAAGTATCCCTGGATTTTGTTGAAAATATCGAATTGCAGATGCTTTTTGAAAATGTCTTTGAATGTCTGGGATTCTTCCTAATGCTAGATCAATAGCAGCTCCAACCAGATCAACACCAGTAGAAAGCGGGACAAGATGCGATGTAATACAATCCCCACCCATCCTTGCACCAAGTTCAATTATCTTTGGTCCAGTTTCAGTAATTTTAAGCTCCACATGAGATGGAGAATTATTTATTCCCAGTGCTTCTACAGCTTGAATAGCTACACTTCTAATGTTCTCTTGAATCTGCGGAGGTAGCACAGATGGTTGGGTATGGCCTAATTCTACGAAATATGGAGGACCAGTTGTGATTTTATCAGTAATCGCAATTACACTGGTTATCCCTTTATATGTAATAGTCTCAACACTTACTTCGGGACCTTCAATAAACTCTTCTACCAAGATATAGCCATTGCTCGAATTACTCATACTGTAATTATAGGCAATTTCACTGTCTTCAGGTTTCTCGACTAAAAAAATACCTCTACTACCCGAATTATCAGCTGGTTTAACAATATACCTACATGGAAACACGGCAACAGCAATGCGGTATTCACCAATATTGGGGATGATTGAAAACTTCGGAATCGGTACCCTTGCCTTTTCAAGAGCAAGACGCATCGCTACTTTATTAGTAGCTCGTTCCGCTACTTCTTTAGTAATCCCTGGTAACCCGAATGCATCACAAACAGCAGCAACAGTCTTCATCGGACGATCTGATGCAGCTGTCATAATTCCATCAGGTCTTACATTATTTGCAAACTCAATCACTTTTTCAGTATCAATAGTACTTATATTCTCAAAATGATCAGCATAGGCAACACCAATTGCTTGCGGATTCATATCAAGAACATAGGTAAATATACCTTTCTCTTTCGCTTTCAATATTGTAGGAACCTGGAGATCACTAGCTCCAAGTATTATTAATTTTTGCATGACAATGCCTTCTTCACACAATGTGAAATGAATCTCATATCTTGTATCGAATATCTTTGATCACAGGGTATCGCTAGCATAGAGTGAGATATCATATCTGCCCTTTTTGAAACACCATAAGCTTCTTCTGGAATAGGCCATATGACTGGACAATAAATGGAATAATCCTCAGCCAATTTTTTTTGTAATTCATCACGATAATTAGATATAACTGGGAAATATAATGGAGGATTACTGGAAATCTCTGCTTTAGTCAAAATCATTCTAATGTGATTTTGAATAGTTGAAAGAGAATCATAGAGTTCTATCGCATTCTCTATTCTTACCTTCGCAATTAAATCTTTATTAATCCTTTCAAGGATTTCTGATGATGCGGGATCTATAAGGGAAATAGCAGTTGGAGAATCAATAGCTTGTAATTCCATTTCTGCTTGGCTAAGGAGTCTGCGATATTCATCCTTTAATTTCCCATCAAGATTTTGCAGATACTCATCTTTGCTTTGGAGTGCCTGCTTCCGAAGATCAGCAAAACTAGAATTTTTAAAAACATACACATTGATATGTTTCTCAGTGAATAAACACCCCCCGCTAGGTAGGTACAACCATTTTCTTATACTTGCAATACAATAGTCAAATATCTGTAATGTATTTATTTCTTTATAATATTTTAAGAATGAATGAGTGAAATCTAGGAGAAACTTACAATTTGGATTTTTTAGTTTTAAGCATTCGACTTCATGAAATGCTAAGCTCATTTTTCCAAAATAACTATTTACGAGAATACAAGCCTCTTCTTTAATTGAGTCATTTTTTAGAGTACCTTGGAAACCATCTCCAATAGCATAATATTTAATTTTAAATCCTGAATGGACAAAAGGGTCAATCATTGAAGGACAACATAGAGCAGGTATATAAATAGTATTGATGTTATAGTTATGCAAGTCTTCAGCGATTAAAAACAATGAGTCTCTTCCACTTCTCGTATAGATTCCTTGTGGAAGCACCTGCTTTATTGCTGAATAATAGGAATCATTTGCTGATGATTCAAACTCACTACCAAATTCCATATATCACACTTCTATTTATAGATATTTTCTTTCTTGAATATTGTTATTAATGTTCTTAATAAAATTTTACAATCAAATAGAAAACTGATATTTTTTGCATAGAACACGTCATTTATCATTTTTTCTCTACCATCTACTGAGTTTCTGAAATATGCTTGACTATAACCTGTTATCCCTGGACGTACAGAGAGGAATACTTTCACCTCTTCGGGATATCTCTCCAACCAGTCAGGAGGATCAGGTCTTGGGCCAATCAAGCTCATCTGCCCTATTAACACATTTATCAGTTGTGGTATTTCGTCAATTGATGTAGCACGTAAAAACTTGCCAATCTTGGTTACTCTAGGATCATCTTCTCCATTATAAGTAGAACCATCAGCCAACCGAATATCGGGAGAGTTTACTTTCATAGTGCGAAACTTATGCATCCGGAACAACTTTCCATTTCTTCCGATCCTGTTGGCTGAATAGAATACTGGTCCAAAATCACTGATAAAAACTAATGGCGCGATAATTATAAAAACAATCGCTAAGATAGGTAAAGCAATAACTGATAAAGAAAAATCGATGATCCTTTTAAAGAAAAGATTATACATGTACGATGAGCCCTAGAATGCTTTCAAGAATATAAGCAATTTGACTATTATCAAGACACGTATGCAACGGCAAGGTCACTTCATTCTGAAACTGCTTATAGGTGTTTGGGAAATCTTCTATCTTGAATCCGAGCTTCTTATAAGCAGTATGCATGGGAAGCGGCTTATAATGAACGTTGGTTGCTATTCCATCTTCCGCCATCTTCTTGATGAACTCGTTTCTTTGTTGCTCTGTATAGCCTTTGATTCTCATCAAGTAGAGGTGCCCACTCGATTCAAGAGTATCGGTATAGTGTACCAGAGAAGTAACAGGCAAATCCTTCAGTCCCTCGTTATACATCTCAATGATCTGTCTTCTTCTCTTGAGAATCTTTGGATATCTTTTAAGCTGTACTAAGCCAAGAGCAGCCATGATGTCAGTCATATTGCATTTGTAATATGGGCCGACAATGTCATACTCCCAAGCACCTAAATGAGTTTTAGATAAAGCATCTTTACTCTGCCCGTGAAGAGATAATAATTGGACCTCATAATATAATTTATCATTATCCAACCCTTCACGATCTATCCAGGTGAGTGCGCCTCCTTCAGCCGTAGTTAAATTTTTTACAGCGTGAAAAGAGAAAGCAGAAAAATCTCCAAGCTGACCAGACATGCTCCCTTTGTAGGTCGCACCAATAGAATGTGCAGCATCTGAAATAACTATGACTCGATCAAATAGTGCTTGTATTTCATTACTTGGAGAATAAAGAGATTTATTAGCTTCAAGCACTTGGTAGAGCCTATCGTAATCACACATTACTCCGCCAATATCAACGGGGATTACTGCTTTCGTCTTAGAGGTGATTGCTCTACCAACTTTCTCATAATCTATATGGAAAGAATCAGGTGCCACATCAACCAGTACAGGGGTTGCCCCTACATGAATTATGGGACTACAAGATGCCGTATATGTATAGGCGCTTGTAATAACCTCATCGCCAGGACCTATTCCAAGAAGAATAAGGCAAAGCTCAAGAGCCGCAGTAGCAGAACTAAGGCAACAGACCGTACTGGTGTGACAATACTCAGCTAACTGCTTCTCGAATAGTTTTGTTTTTGGTCCAGTGGTAATCCAACCTGACCGTAAGGTATCAACGACCTCATCTATCTCTTCTTGTGTAATATCAGGAGGAGAAAATGTAATCTTTCGCGTATTGTTCAAAGCAATTCCCCTTTTTACTTATAGCCCCGTACTGTTGGATGGTTCAGGATAGCGTTTAGAGAGAACATAAGCTCCTCTTCAACAACTCATCACTCCCACCCTATGTTCATAAGTTCCCAACCACCTATTTGGGCTCTGCGCCCAAATTCCGGTGTGGCTAACCTACTTCGTGATCTCTCAGACCAAGTCTCAGATCTTCTCGTTCTATTTCCCAAAACCCCTCGATTCCTGCATATTTATGCAGCTTTCGAGCCCCCAGACCTTATTCCCGTATAACTATCACTTGTCCTATTCTTCAAAACGACTAA
>JBFWMP010000177.1:0-5294 GCA_050251575.1 Clostridia bacterium | reverse complement strand
CTGCAATCCAAGCACTGTTCGGAACCATAAGACCCTTCAATGGGTTGTCCGCATTGACTGCATGCCTTTCCTTGAATAAACGGTATTCTTTCATAGCAAGAATCGCATATTTCCAACTCTGTGCCCGGAGAAAGTATGGTATTGCAGAAAATACATTTAGGTGGATAAATGAGGTCTAAGATATAGCTTCTGCTACTTTTAAATTGTACGAATAAGCTTTTCATAATCTCATACACCTCTTAACTTCTTCGCCAACCCCGAATATCTTCTCATTTCACGATTATTATTCACCATAGCCCTAACAGAAGCTTCTTTTCCAACTAAAACTACGAGTTCCTTCGCCCTGGTTAATGCTGTATAAAAAAGGTTACGTGACATAAGCATAGGAGCCCCTGGAAATACAGGCATGACTACAGCCGAAAATTCACTCCCCTGGCTTTTATGTACAGTCATTGCATAGGCAAGTTCCAGCTCATCTAATTGATTATAATCATACTTAACCTTTTTATCATCATCAAATAGAATTATCATACTGCTGTTTTCATCCTCAATCTTTTCAATACATCCTACATCACCATTAAATATTCCTGTTCCTTCCTCATTGCCGTCAGTTCTTGTCCATGTCACATTATAATTATTTTTGATTTGCATCACCTTATCTCCCTCTCGAAATACAATGTCACGAAAATTTTTTTCTTTTTTATTCTTTGAAGGAGGATTCAAAACCTTTTGCAGTTCCCTGTTCAGATTAAGCACTCCCACAGGAGATTTTCTCATAGGAGTTAAGACCTGAATGCCTTGAATAGAATCATATCCATAGAATCTAGGAAGTCTGGATTTACAAAGTTCTACGACAGCAGCTACTATTTCTCCTGCTGTATCTCTTGGCATAAAATAAAAATCCTTATCTTTGATGTTGAATACCGGATAAGTACCCTGATTTACCCGATGTGCATTCACGATAATCATACTTTCCTGAGCTTGTCTGAATATTTCTGTCAGTTTGACAACTTTAATGATTCCACTTTCAATAATATCCCGCAGTACATTCCCGGGTCCAACAGAAGGAAGCTGATCGACATCTCCTACCATAATTAAGCGTGTCCCTAACGCAACTGCTTTTAATAATCCGTTCATTAATAAAATATCTACCATTGAAGTTTCATCAATAATCACTATTTCTGCATCTAGCGGATTCGAGTCATCCTTAGCAAACTTCAGATCATGCCCCTCATCCGAATATCCTATTTCCAATAACCTATGGATAGTTCTGCTCTCCATACCGGTCATCTCTGACATTCTTTTTGCTGCTCTTCCCGTGGGGGCTGCAAGCTCTATAGTATAACCCTTTCTCTCCATCAACTTAATGATAGTATTCAATGTGGTGGTTTTCCCTGTACCCGGACCTCCGGTAATCACAAGGACACCGTTACACAAAGATTCCTTTACAGCTTCTCTCTGCTGCAATGCCAGTGTAATGCCTATTTCTTGCTCTATTTCAAGTATGTCTTCTTCAACATCATCTTCCTTTATTTCCTTTTGTGCACAAGCAATACTCATTAATCTGCGTGCAACACCTATTTCAGCATGATAAAAAGGGATAAGATAAATTCCTTCCACAGTATCTGATTTTTCTAAATAGACAGACTTATCCACCAACATGGAAATGACAGCATACTCTATCTCTTGTCCTGAAACCTGCAGCAGCTCCGAAGCATGCTCCACTAAAATATTTTTAGGTAAGAACGTATGCCCGCCTGAACTGTTAACAACCAATATATGCTTAATTCCTGACTTGATACGTTCTACATCGTTTAATTCTATTCCCATACTCAAAGCAATTTTATCAGCTGTTTTAAAACCTATCCCATATATCTCTTCCGATAAAATATAGGGATTCTCTTTGATTCGCTCTATCGCCTCGCTGCCAAACTTCTTATATACCTTTACTGCAAAATTAGGAGTAACTCCATATTGCTGTAAAAACATAACTACCTTTCGAACTTCTCTCTGCTCTTCAAAGCTTGATCCAATTTCCTCAGCTTTTCTAGAGCTGATTCCCTTTATATCTGCTAAACGCTCCGGTTGATTTTGTATGATCTCCAGAGCTTTCTCCCCAAACTTGTCAATAATCTTTTGTGCAGTGGCTTCACGTATGCCTTTAATTACTCCTGAAGCCAAGTACTTAAATATCATTGTGACTGTACATGGCAGGACCTTCTCATAATATTCCACCTTAAACTGTTCTCCATAGTCATGATGGGTAACCCAACTGCCCATGAGCTTAACTGTTTCTCCGGCACTCAGGTAAGGCATAAATCCTACCGCAGTCCTCAACTCATTATTGTAGTTGATATCACAAACAGTATATCCATTTTCTTCATTTGTAAATACTACCTCTTCCACTGTCCCTTCAATCGTTATCAAGCTTTTATCCTCCTGTTTACCCATAGATACCGAAAGTGTAAATACTATTAATCTAAGTATAGCGTATTTAATAGCAATAGTGAAGCATCTAATGGAAACGGTTCTTTTTATAATCTAAAAAGAATCGTTTCCATTAGATGCTTTTTTGGAGTAACCTTCGCTATCGGTAACGTGAATGAAGTCATATTCCTTACATAATTTATCCAATATCTTTACCGTATCATCAGTTGAACCCATATCTACTACCAAGATATAAGGGATACTACCTCCCCGTGTATTATTCAGGCTCTTCCAAACAACTGATCGTATAATTCCTTCAATAGTATCCTGTTGATTCTTAACACTAATAATGATGTATATATCATCCTTTTTGAAATCGAAATTATGTAAATCATCATAAATCTTCAGCCCCAATTGAATAACACCATATATTGCAAAAAAACATACAAGAGATTGAATAATAATATTCATCATAATTATCACCTCATTATTACTATATGCGTATAAAGAATGATGGGTGAAAAGAAAAATAGGGACCAAATAAGGGGACGGTTCATTTGATGATTTTCATCAAATGAACCGTCCCCTTATTTGGTCAATCAATTTAAATTAAATGCCTGCGTCCCTTTTCAACACTTCTGCCTTGTCTGTTTTCTCCCAAGAAAGTTCAACATCCGTTCTTCCAAAATGACCATAAGCAGCCGTTTGTCTGTATATCGGTCTTCTCAAATCCAAGCTCTTTATAATACCTGCAGGTCTTAAATCAAAATGCTTTCCAATTAGTTCTTCAATCTTCTCTTCCGAAATCTTTCCTGTACCAAAGGTTTCAACAAAAATAGAAACAGGCTTTGCTACACCAATAGCATATGCCAGCTGTACTTCGCATTTCTTTGCCAAGCCGGCCGCTACCACATTTTTTGCAACATATCGTGCTGCATAGGCAGCCGATCGATCAACCTTAGTAGGGTCTTTCCCAGAGAAAGCACCTCCGCCATGACGTGCATATCCACCATAAGTATCGACAATAATCTTTCTTCCTGTTAATCCGGCATCTCCTTGTGGTCCGCCTACAACAAACCTTCCGGTCGGATTAATAAAATATTTTGTTTGTGCATCCAATAACTCTGCCGGAACTATAGGTTTTATGACCAAATTAATCATATCATTTTCAATAGTATCATGACCTACTTCAGGACTATGCTGAGTAGAAATAACGATAGTATCTATTCTGACAGGTCGATCATCTTCATATTCTACTGTTACTTGCGTCTTTCCATCAGGACGAAGATATTCTAAGGTACTATCTTTTCTTACATCCGATAATTTCTTTGCCAGCTTATGTGCAAGAGCGATAGGCATCGGCATTAATTCAGGAGTTTCATCGCAAGCAAAACCGAACATCATTCCTTGATCTCCAGCTCCTATCGCCGCAATTTCCTCTTCACTCATCTCGCCTTTTTTAGCTTCTAAAGCTTGATCTACTCCTAATGCAATATCAGCTGACTGCTCATCAATAGCGGTAAGTACTGCACAGGTATCGCCATCAAAACCATATTTTGCTCTGTCATATCCTATACTTTTAATAGTTTCTCTTACAACTTTAGGAATATCTATATAACAGTTTGTTGTAATTTCTCCTGCTACCAATACTAACCCTGTAGTCACGGAAGTTTCACATGCAACCCTAGCCATCGGGTCTTTTTCAAAAATCGCATCTAATACTGAATCAGAAATCTGGTCACAAATTTTATCCGGATGCCCTTCAGTAACAGATTCAGAGGTAAATAATCTTCTAGACATAGTACACTTCTCTCCTTTGTAAAATTAATACTTTCAAATATTAAACCCTTCTTTCTGACAGAAAGAAGGGTAATATACTTACACATTCTCCTCATCTCAGAATAATTTTCTGAAGGAATTGGCACCTTTCTAATGCAGGTTGCCGGGCTTCACAGGGTCCTATCCCTCCACCTCTCTTGATAAGGAAATATTTTACACTCACATGATTCCAATATAATATAGCATATATCGACAAAATAGTCAATCTTAAAATACATGGTAGCTTATACTCATTACCAATACGCCTGCCATAATGACCCCTAAAAAAATAGCCGGCAAAGCATATTTCATTCTCATATCCAGCATAGATGCTATCATCGCACCTGTCCAAGCACCCGTTCCCGGAAATGGGATGGAGACAAATATAAATAAGCCGAGAGCACTGTACTTCATTACCGTTTCAGCCTTTTTCATCGTCCTTCTTTCAACCCAATCGATAAAGCCTTTGAAATACCGCGTTGTACGCAAGAATGAGAAAACAGGGCGCATAAATAATATAATAAATGGTATCGGTATTAGATTCCCCAGTACGCTTAATATATATACCAGCTTCCAATTCATATTCATAGCCATTCCGAAAGGAATCGCCGCTCTCAACTCTAAAACAGGAACTATGGCAATACCCACCACAAGCAATTCATTGTGTATTTGACCAATTATTTCACTCAAAAAGTTCATTGAAATACCTCTTGATAGTTTCTAAAGATTTATTATCTATTCTCAAACATTTTATTATATATCAACAAAAAAATCAAATATCTTATTTATGCAATATTGGCGAAAGCTTTTTATAAATAAGCAATGTTACTATTGAAATAACAATACTTTTAAATAGATTAAAAGGGATAAATGCGAATACGATAAGCGACTTCAAATCAACAACAGCCGAATTAGCCTTAGTGCCCATTCCAACAATCGCTTCCATTGGCAATCCTAATACCATTTGATAAAGTGGCAATAATGCAAAATAATTTAATAATGCTGCAAAGGTGGTCATACTAATTGTACCTGCAATCAATCCTATAATT
>JBFWMP010000176.1:0-5299 GCA_050251575.1 Clostridia bacterium | reverse complement strand
AGCATGGATAGATGAATATAACAATGAAAGACCACATGAATCTTTGAACAACTTGACACCGATGGAGCATGCGGAAATAATGTAAAAAACTCTAAGCTAACTTGGCTATATTGAAGGGATGTTTACATATTTTCCAGATCATCTTTCTGAACTTCACCTTTTAGGTTCAGCTCGTCAGATAGGCTTCCACCCCATTGACCTTTGTCCGCAAGATAATAATCTTCAGCCTTGTAATAGTTAGATGCATCTGAACCGATGCGAGCGATTGAAAGCATTATGCCCCCTGTTTTCGTTTCTATCTATGTTTCGAAAACACAAGACAAAAAGCATGATTTATTGCATTATAGATTTTAAATTTTTCTTAAAATATTCTAATATAGTTCCTTGTTCGACATTGATTATATTCATAAAACCTAAAGCAACCTGACGTGTTGCTTCCCAAGGCATAACAATTTTATTGTCCACATTTACAAATGGTCCATCCGATTCTGGCACGACTCTGTGAAGAGGCAGCTTACTAATTATTCTTTGCCCTGACTTACTAATAAACATTGCAGGATTAATACTAAAATAGCACCCAATATCCAATGCTCTCTCAACATCCTTCAAACTACCAGTGAACCAATGTAGTATTATTTTACATGTTCCAGATTGTTTCTCCAAAATGTCTAATACACTACTAGATGCATTTCTAGAATGAATACTTATAATTTTACCTCCCTTTAAATAGCACTCTGAAATAGCTCGACTAAAGAACATTTTTTGAGCGTTCAAGGAATCCTTATTGTTGTAAGAGCCATCAATACCGATTTCTCCTATAAACCGAGTCTTGGTAATGTTTGATATGAAGAGATCTATTTCATCCATTTTATATTTAAGATTTTCTGGATGCATCCCCAGAGCAACAGCAATATTTGGATATTTTGCAAAATATTTATTTGCTAAAATCCATGCTTTTGGACTCGTTGTGACAGTAAGAGTAAATTCATTCTTACGTGAAACCTCACTTACAACATTCATAGCATTTTGGAATAAATCGAGATGGACATGAGTATCAATCATATAACCCCATACGCTTTAAGCAAGTCTCCAATTTCGTCAAGACCTCTTTCAAAAACTTCTTCATAATTTTTTAACTCTTGCGTACTTGCAAAAGACAGACTACCGCCAATGACAGTGCGAAGACCAAATGTTTTAAATTTTATATATGCCATCGCCATTGCACCAATATCATTTGCTCCTTTTGTCAATCCACCAGTTTTAAGATTTGCAAATTTATATCCGTTTTTTGTACTATCCATAATACCTGCTTTCATAAATGCAGCCCTGCGAACCATACAAGGTACACAACGACCACAATGAGTAAGCCCGTGGCGTCCATATTTGCCGCAGCTCGTTGACTGACCTATCAGTTGCTGCATAAGAGGTTGATTCAGGCAGTTTATTAGCATTTCTCCTTTCGTCAAAAACCTATATGGTGAAATTAATTTTGCATCTAATCCAACATCATCCCAGATTTTTTGTAAAGCATTTAGATAAACAGGGTGAGTTGTCTTGGTGCTAAAGCTACCGACCCTGCCTCCATTTAATGGGATGTTTAAGCTAATAAAACCATTTTCTGGAACATATAGTCTAGCTTTCCCCTTTAATGACTCCGCTAAGGTAGATGCTAATAAACCTGCAAAAGAAAAAAAGGCAATTGAACGCCCTCTAGTTGAAGATTCGGACTCTCCACTAGGACAATGTAGCTTATGGCTCATTTGGAAATAATTTTCTTCCGGTACAAGCGCATCAGCAAAATTTTGTTGCGCAGGTTTATCACCACGAACTATTTGAGAAATAAGTATAGGCTTTTCACCTTTAGCAACTAAATCAATGCCGCCTATTAAGCTGTCGATGCCTCCAGATAATAAGGATAGACATGTTGCATCAAAGCTTGTTCTCTCACTTTTTGGCGTAGGTGGTTCTGTTCCATCGCAAAAGAAATTTAATATCCAAAAGTCTCCAGTTAAAAACCTCAGCATCTCTTCAAAATCAGTTTTAACCGAAAACCATGGTTTTGGATCACAAACACATATGTCAACTTCAATTTGCCTTGTCCAACCATCAGAACTTTTTTTTCTATTAATTGCGTTATCTGCCGCAATTATAGACAATGCTATGGTATTGAAGTCCCAAGCAACTACACTTGGTTTTATTCTTCTCTTTTTTAGATATTTCTTCAAATCAGGAGCGAAATAACCTAATTCCTCACGCTGATGATTGCCAGCATATGTAATTATATATTTATTATTAGAATTTAAACTTTGAGGAACTTTGTCAGGAGGCAAGCATATAATTTTTGTCATATTTCACCCTCAAAAACATAGAATGTATCTTCAATAGACTTATTTATAATATCAAAGACCTGTTGAAGTGATGGATTCTGATATGTTCCACGTATTTCTTCAACATGAGCAGCGATAGAAGATTTCAAATAGTCATGCATTTCATTTAATCGAAGCACTTTATCCGTTACACTCACCTCAGAAGACTCAAACATTTGACCTATATCAAGTTCAATTCTGTGCAAAGCCTCATAGGAAATAAATGACTGGATAACACCCCATATTTGATCATCTGTCAAATTACATAAATCTGTATTTGGATTTGTATCTAAAAACTCACCTATTGACAGAGCAACTGAATTTCTACAGGATTCTTCATCTAAACTTCCCCCAATCTTCATCAAACTCTCAGCAATTTTATCAGCTACTTCATAACAACTTAATGATTTACTTTGCAGGTCTGATAACCACTGATAAGCATTTCCAGATGTTTGAGAACGTGCACCATCTAATAAACCAAAAATCCCTGCACCAACAGCAGATGAAACTCGCATTCTAGATGCAAGATTTTTTGATCCTCCATATCCATTTTTAGAGTAATGACCCAAAGCCCGCCTTAAACTCTCAGAACTACCCGAATTTCCATATTTACCAAGATTTGTTCTCGCTCCAAAAAATCTTCTCTCAGGGGAGCTTTCAAGCGGCGGAATTGGAGTATTTAATGCGCCAGCTCCTGGTATGACATTAGACATTAAATATTCTAACCAAGGTGGATCTAAAGGCAAACCAGAGCCTGGTCCTGAACTTGATGAAGATGTCCCCATATTATTTTCTCCTTCCTTTTTCAATTGCTCTTGCTATTTTTCCTGATGGATCTTCTGATGACCATTTATCTAGTAAGGCTTGTGCCCAATCTTCATTAACAATTAATGGGATAATTGCAGAATTTCTTTTATCCTTGGGAATTTCATTTAACATACTTATAAAATGAATGGCTAGATTTTGATAAACTTTTGGAATGACCAACGCCTGTTTAATAGATACTATATCCCATTGCTGAGATCTTGCTTGCCTAATCAGCTTTGTCATCACTTTATTAGCCTCTTCTTCACCAAGTTCACTAATGCTACTATTTATAACTGCTGAATAGTCTTTTAGCTTACATATAGCATTAAAAGCTTCCTTCCCTTCTGGTGACAACTCGTCTGTTCTTACGATTGAAGAACCTCCGTCTTTACTAAGGTATAGCAAGGGTCTTAAGTCAATATTTCCCAATTTTGGCTTAAGTTTAAGCCAATCAGCTATAAATCCAGATTTCCAATCATCATTTGGACAATCATAATCTTGATCTTTTTCGATGTTGTCTTCTATATTTTTTAGTATTTTAGAGTGACCATTAGAATCTGATGAAACATCTTTCATCAAGATTTCAAAATCTCGATTTAATGCACATCTTTCAAAAAGCTGAATTTTAACTAATTCTTCGAAAGAGATACTCATTTTTTGAGATTTTGCCATTAAATCTCTAATTAGTAGATTATTTAAAAATCTTTTAATTAAACGTGGGTTTCCAGCAATCCTATTTGATGTTGTCAAAATAGCCGAAATCTGATCAGCAATATCTATTTCTTTAGCAAGTTTCTGCTGAGATTTAGTAAAAGCCTTTTCTAAAATGTCCTTAGATATATTTGCCGACCAACTTTGCTCAAGATATTTAAGAAGTGCTTCTTTTGCTTCTCTTTTTTCTTCCATTGTAATTCTATTTTGTTTAAAAGCTAATTCACTCAGCAATAGCATCACATAAACTTTAACTTCATTATTGCCCAGACGTGGCACTCTCATAGGAATCTGAATGAGTTTGTCAAAATAACTAGTAATTAAATCTGAATCCAAATCATCTATACCAAAGTGAAATCGGACAGCATTCCTTATCATTTGCTCATCTGCTGCTATAATAAATGCAGTATTTGGGATAAAAAGAAGTAATCGCATAGCTTCAAGAGTTGAAATAGCCGTTGAAGGTAAGCATCTATCTAAATCATCAACCATAATAATCAATTTTAAATTTAAACTGTCTAATAGTTCTTTAAATAGAGTACGAATATCTTCAATTTCTTGAGGAACGGATATATTTTCTTTATTCTTTAGGATGGTGCTTAGCTCTGGTTGAATAGCTTTAAAACTCTTCGACAGTTGATCTATTTCTTCTTGGCTAACTTGCTTACCTTTTTCAAAAGTGGCAGTTGCTGTTGCTAAAAATGACGCTACCAGTCCACCATCAAGCCCACCTGTCAAAAAAGCAGCACCTGCGGGCAAAATAACCTTAACAGCCTTAAGCCATTGGATTCTTTTTATAAAATCTTTTGCTTTATCCACGCAATTCTTCTGAGTTTCTGACTCCCGAAGAAGTAAATCAGCAACTTTCTGTAATAAAGCAATTTTAGCATCCTCATATCCTTGATATAACCATGCATTAAATTCTAGAAAAATGTATTTATCTGAAGATTCTGACGCTTCCAACTCAGTTCTAACCATTTTAATCAATGAAGACTTTCCTGTTCCCCAGTTACCAGAAATCCCGATTGACAGTGGTTCAGATTCAGAAGATTCTATAAAATTAGCAGAGATTTTTGCTAATACTCTGAAATTCAGCAAATCGTCGTTTGTCTCAATATCATTCCGCATACAGACCTCATTAGTGTCAAAACAATATAAGAATATTAACACTAATTGTTTATTTTTCAAATGTTCATATTGATGATTGATAATGTTGGACTATAAAATGTAGAAAAAACATAGAAAATGAAAAAGCCAGAACATAACATTCTGGCTTTTAAGAGAAATATAAATCGGGATGAGAAGATTTGAACTTCCGACCCCTGGAACCCGAAACCAGTGCGCTACCAAGCTGCGCTACATCCCGTAAAGTTTTGCAGAAAATCCAGTCCTAGGATTTTCTGCCAACGCTTCGC